>JAOTUD010000480.1 GCA_029864065.1 Gammaproteobacteria bacterium
GCCACCGTCGATGGAGCGCCGCATCAGCCCAGAGCCGGAAGTCCCGGCATAAACCACGTCGGCATCGGTCGGATCGACGGCAAGCCCGTCCACTTCGGTCAGCGGCAGGCTGGAAAGGTAAGTCCAGGTGGCGCCGCCATCGATGGTCTTGTAAAGCCCGTCGTCCCCGATACCGCCGGGAATCGCCCCGACGTAAACGATATTGGCGTCGGTCGGCGCGACGGCGAGCGAAATAATTGCCGGATCGGCATCCCCGGCGATCGCGAATGTCGTCCAGTTTTGCCCGCCATCGAGCGATCTCTGCAAGACACCGGTTACCGGGACTCCGTTGGAGTAGCCGGCGGCATAGGCGGTCAGCGGCACATTCGGCGCAAATTGAATTCGCCAGACGTCGTGCGCGGCGCTGCCCGCGGTGACGAACCAGCTGGTGCCGCCATCGTTACTCCTCTGTATCTGTCCACCGCGTACGCCAGCCAGCACGATATTCGGGTCGTCGGGTTTGATCCCGGCGCCGTGATAATCGAGGTTGTTCATGATTTGCATGGTCCAGTTATCGCCGGAATCGATGGACTTCCAGATGCCCACGTTGGGATCCACGCGGGTCGTAGCAAACAGGGTGCTCGACAGGCTCGGCGCCAGCGCGAAATCGAAAACCTGCTCGCCGGGGGGAGATTTCACTACCCAGGCGGCATGACCCTGGACCGGGGTAAGCGCTATCAGCGCTAGCGGTGCGAGTTGCCGGATAAACCGGCAGGTTCTGTCGATGAATCGTCTATGCACTTTTCGATATCCCGGACAAGCACTAAATGTGAACTCTAACACCCTGATTTCAAAGCATTCTTGACCCTTATCAAGGATATTGTCAAATGTAAATAATTCTGTAACGGGCGTTGCTTTGCGGCTTTTACGGCAGGTGAAATGGCCTTATTCGAGGCTTATCGAATGTTTTAAAACTGACAAGGCGCTACGCCTGGTCGAACTCGATCTCTTCGATGATCCAGCTTTCGCGACACCCCGCGGCGTAAAATTCGAGCGTAGCCGGGTGCGCCAGCAACGCGTCCACGTAGCGTTGCGAATCCGGGCGCAACGCAACCCGGTAGGTGCGGAAACGGCTCGCGACCGGGGCGAAGAAGGCATCGGCCGCGCACAAGCGCTCGCCGAACAGGTAAGGACCTGCGGCGTTGCCTGTCGTTTTGACCCAGGCCCACAGGTTTTCGATACGCTCGATATCGGCGCGCGTTTCCGCGTCGGGCTTGATGGATTCGTATTCGCGCCTGACGTTCATCGGCATGCTCGAGCGCAGCGCGAAGAAGCTCGAATGCATCTCGGCGCAGAGCGTTCTCGCGGCGGCGCGCGCCTGCAGCCCTTCTGGCCAGATCCCCGCATCGGGGTGCCGCTCGTGCAGGAATTCGGCGATGGCGAGGCTGTCCCAGATGAAAAACCGGCCCGAGCCGTCGGAGACCTGCAGGGTCGGCACCGTCGTTGCCGGAAAGTGAGCGGCCTTGAACCGTTCCCACTCGGGCGAATACAGCCGCACGACTTCATGTTCGAAGCCGAATCCGAAAGGCCGCAGCAACAGCCAGCCGCGCAGCGACCAGCTCGAATAGGCCTGGTTACCCATGAACAGTTTGTATTGCATAATTAATGCCCGGCAAGATGTCGACAGGGCAGATGATAAAGGACGGAAAACTATTTTTTAAGCGCGTATATACTGTCATCGGCGTGAAAAGCCGAGCAGTCAGTGATCCTGGCCCATGAATATCAAGCGAGAAATGCTGAAAATACCGAACCTGATCAGCGCGATCCGCATCCTGATCGCGCCGGTGCTGTTCCTGCTCGCGTTTCGGCAGCTGGAAACCTGGTTCCTCGGCTTGCTGCTGTTCTCGGCGTTCACCGACGTCGTCGACGGTTTCGTTGCGCGCAGGTTCGGGATGATCACCCCGCTCGGCGCGCATCTCGACAGCTGGGGCGATTTCACCATCTACAGCACGATGGCGGTCTGCGCATGGATCCTGTGGCCCGACATCACGCGGCGCGAGCTGGTTTACTACGCGATGATTCTGTTCAGCATTCTGCTGCCGGCCCTGGTCGGGCTGGTGAAGTTCGGCAAACTGACCGGTTATCACACCTGGAGCGTCAAGATCGCGGTGTTCGCGACTTTCGTCGGCTATGTTCTACTCTACGCCGAAATCGCCGTATGGCCTTTTATACTGGCCAGCGTGCTGTGCGTGATTGCGGGAATCGAGGAAATCCTCATTACCCTCGTGCTGCGCGAGGAGCGCACCGACGTGCGCTCGATCCTGGCCGCGCTGCGCGACCGTGGGCCCGTTTCTCGAGACCAAAAAGCGTGAGCGCTTCTAGAAGAGGCCGCCGAAGCTTTCGTTGGTGCCTCCATCGGCGAGCGGAACCTCGGCAGCACTGCCGTCGGCAAGGATGCTGAACAGGTCGGTTTGCGGTCCCCCGCCCACCTCGCGCTCGAAAATGACCCGGCCGTTCGCGGTCACGCCCTTGAAGACTTCGCCGTTTGGCAATGTCGGGGTCGGGGACGTAGCGAGGAGATTTTCGCCACCGCTACCGTCTGCGTTGACACTGATCAACTCGGTCGTGCCACCAACCCCACCTATCTCGCGCGTAATGATAACCAGGCCATCGCTGCTGACACCAGAAAACACTTCGATCTCACCGGCGTTGGCAGCGAGAATTGCCTCTGTACCGCTACCATCTTCGTTTCTGCTGAAGACATCGCAATCGAGGATTAAATCACAGCGTTGGAAAATGACGCGACCAGCGGGGGTAGAACCCCCGTAAACAATCAGCTCGCCTGTGACCAATAAAATATCAGCAGAGGCGGAGGCAAGCAGCGTCTCGCCCGGAGCGCCCGAGGCATCGACACTCACCAGGTCAGTAACAACTGTCGGAAAAGAAATCGTGGTTCGAGTGATTATCACGAGTCCGCTGGCAGTCACATCGGAGGCTTGTTCAGTATTGGCAGTAGGAGCGAGCGCATTGTCGCTGCCAGAACCGTCAACATTTCTCGAAAAGGCGTTAGTGTCCCGGTTAAAAACGACCAGGCCACCGGCCGTTACGCCAACGAATAATTCATCGAAGGTGGCGTTGACCGCGATCGGAATCGCACCGCCGGAGCCATCCGCCAGGCTGCTATAGATATCGAACTGGATTCCGCCCTCGAG
>JAOTUD010000482.1 GCA_029864065.1 Gammaproteobacteria bacterium
CGGGCTCAACGCGCTGCATTTTCTGAGAAAAGCGAAACTTCGCAGCGGGGAGAAAATTCTGATCAACGGCGCCGGGGGTAGCATCGGCAGCTTCGCGGTTCAGATCGCGCGCGTCATCGGCGCCGAGGTGACGGCCGTAGACAGCGTCGCCAAGGAACAAATGCTGCGCGCCATCGGCGCCGATCACTTCTTCGATTACAGCACCGGGGACTTCGCCAGCAGCGGTCAGACCTGGGACGTTATCTTCGACATGGTCGCGCGAAGCTCCTATTCCGCGTGCATCAAATGCCTCGCCCCCGGCGGTCGCTACGCGATGGGTAACCCGCGTTTATCCGACATGTTGAGATCCGTGCTGACCTCCGCTTTTAGCGACAAGAGCGCTATTTTTGCTTTCGCCGGCGAAACCGAGGCCGAATTGACCGAACTCGGTGAAATGATAGCAGCGGGAAAGGTAAAACCGGTCATCGATAAAGTCTATTCGATGGAACAGGCCGCCGCGGCGCATACCCGCGTCGAGACCGAACAACGACTGGGGATTGTCGTAATCTCGATGAAAAATGATGAAAGTAATGGGATGTCAGGCGAAAAGGAGTAATAATTAGCAATGTAACTCCCGGGAATTACCGGCAAACGGAAACAGCGCAAGCATTCGGGCCAATACACTCGCCACGCTCGCGGTTTGTCGCTGATACAGAATCCTTCGTGACTGTATGGCAAATTCTCTATATCTGCGTCGAAAAGGTGAATTCGGCCGTGGACTTCTAATTATTATTCACCAACAAGATCGAGATAATGAAAATGAGTAAAGGTACGGTTAAGTGGTTCAATGCAGCAAAGGGCTATGGTTTTATCACCCCCGACGACGGAGGCAAGGATCTTTTCGTGCACCATTCCGAGATCAAGAGCGGCAGCGATTATGCGACGCTCAACGACGGTCAGAAGGTTGAATTCGAAGTCGGCCAGGGTCAGAAAGGCCCCTGCGCAAACAACGTGGTGCCGATCTGAATGCAGAGAGGATAAAAAACGACCGGCCGGGCAGGGTGCCCGCGATGGCGCACCCCGTCCGTCTGCATCGTCATCGGGTTTAATCCGTGAAATCCGAAGATGCATGCCGTCCATAGCTGGGCTTTCTGGGCCATACGTTCGGCCGTACTTGCCGCACTGACGGCAATTTTTTGCGGATATCGGCATCCAGGACGTCGATTCCGACCTCGCGATCCTGGTACGAATCGCCATCATAATTTTTGCCCTCTCCGGTTTCGCCTGGTTTACCGGCAAGCGGAGTAACCCGCTCGCGCCGTAATCGAAGACCTGGACCTTTCTGGCGCTTTCCGGTCTCGCTACCGGCGCTTCCCGGGTTTGCTATTTTCGCGCCCTCAATCTGGGCGGGCGTCGAAGGTCGCGCCCATCGACAGGTTCAGCCTGGTGCTAGGACCGGAATCGCGTAGGCGGCGAACGGCGTAATACTGCTATCACTCAAACGATAATTGAATCCATGCCCTGTAAGCTGGTAATCTGGCTGAGTTCCCCGCAAGACGCACTTTTTGCCGCGAAGGCGCAGCGTCAGCCAGCGTTCGGATTCGATGCTCATGAAAATAGGCCTTGTCGGAGATTATGACGAAACGGTTACCGCGCACCGGGCCATTCCTGTTGCCATAAAACTGGCGGCCCGGGATTTGTCGCAAAGTTTCCCGGTCCAGTGGATTCAATCCGAAGACATAACAACCCTGCTGCTAAAAGAGCTGGCCGGGGTCTGGTGTGTCCCGGCAAGCCCGTACCGCGACATGGAGAAGGTTCTGCAGGCAATCCATTTTGCGCGAATCGCAAATGTTCCTTTCCTCGGAACCTGTGGCGGCTATCAGCATGCCGCGCTCGAGTTTGCAAGAAACCATCTTGGCTTTGTCAACGCCGGAAATGCCGAAGTCGATCCTCATTGCGAAATGCCCGTGGTGTCAGCGCTTGCCTGTAAACTCGTGGAAGTTTCGCAGCGGATATTTTTTGACGCAGATTCGATAATCGCAGACATTTACCAGGCAACCTCGGCGAGCGAGGAATACCGGTGCAGTTATGGAGTGAATCGCGATTATTTGTCCATTTTTGAAGGCAGCGCAATGCGGTTCACCGGTTTCGATGCCGACGGAGATCCCCGGGCCCTCGAAATTGCAGACCATCGCTTTTTCGTCGCAACGGCTTTTCAACCCGAGAGAGCGGCGTTGAAAGATCGTTCTCACCCGATCGTCGCGTCATTTCTAAGTGCTGTAATAAATGGAGGAAAGGCCTGAATCGGGCAGGAAATGCACAACCCTGTGCGACATCCGACACCATTATCGCGAGATATGCAAAAAATCCTGCCTGACGCTGATCAGGTTACCGTTTGCGGCAACACAGGCACGGTAATAACATTGTAAAATCCAGGCATGACCTCGTTAAAAGGTAATTCCGAACATTCCAGGACAGCGCGCATGAGCGATTTTGATATCAACTCCCCGGACTCGATTTACGGGCGGGCGAAACCCGGCGAACCTGGCGGCGAAGCGCCATTCTTCGGCGCCAGCACGTTCATGCGCCGGCCTTACGACAGACAACTCGATAATGTTGACATAGCGGTGATCGGCGTGCCGTTCGATCTGGCGGTATGCAACCGGCCAGGCACGAGGTTCGGTCCGCGAGCAATACGCCAGGCCAGCAGAGACATGGCTAGCTGGAACAGGCAATACCCGTGGGGCTTCAATCCGTTCGATTACGTCAAGGTCGTCGACTATGGCGACGTCATATACCGTTACGGCAACGCGGCCGAAATGGTCGAGCAGACACAGGCCTGTGTCGCTGCGATACTGGACCGGGGCGCCCAGACGCTCGCCATGGGTGGCGATCACTTCGTGTCTCTGCCGATACTGCGGGAAGTGGCCAGAAAACACGGCGCCCTGTCGCTGGTCCATTTCGATGCGCATACCGATACCGAGAGAAACGCTAATCCCTACGATCACGGCAGCATGTTCTACCGCGCGGTAGCGGAAGGCGTCGTCGACCCTGACCGGTCGATACAGATCGGCATAAGAACCGACTACGACAGCGAACGGGACCGGTTTACCGTGATCGACGCAGCGACCGTGCATCGCGGCGGTATCGACGCAACCATCGATAGGATCAGGCAGGTTATCGCGGGTCACAAGGCGT
>JAOTUD010000483.1 GCA_029864065.1 Gammaproteobacteria bacterium
TGCGACTAAGTCGGGTATCCTGCGCGGTATCTATCATCTTGGGGTCGCCGATCGCCGCCAGCATGCGCTCGGCCGCGGTCGCATAGGCCAGCGGGTTGTCCTTGCACATGTCGAGGTACTCCTGCAACGTATACTCTTCCTGCAGGTGTTGTTCGAACCGTTGCTGATAAGCTTCGAAAATACTCATTTGGGCTACCTCTTCCTCTGTCGGATCAGGAACGGCACCCATGGAATCGCTTCGTGTTGACCAGGCGCCGCCCGATGGAGTTAATCACTCTTTTATCGCGTGACTATGCTAGAGCATAGTAAATTTTTAGACGAGGACCTTTGATTTTCGTTCGCAAAATAAAATTATAGATGCATAAATTATTTCACATTAAGGCCATCGTCGCGGGCGTCAAGACGACCCGCCCATTCAATACGATAATTAGTTACTATGCAAGAACTTGACCAACTTGGTGCGTAACATCCGCGAGCGATCCCGGGCGAGTACTGCCGTGGCCCCGCGTAACAGGGGTGGCGCCCGTTTTATTCCGATGATTTTCAATGAGTTAGGGAATTTTTCCCGGTTCTGATTTGGCTTCGGGCCGGTCTCCCTTGTGGATTCGTAGGGCTTGCTGGTAAATCTCGTTTTTCTTTTTACCCGTCAAACGCATGGCAATTTTTACCGCCATTTTGACGGACACTTCGTCGAGCAGAATTTGCAGTATCTTAACGTCGTCGTCGTCGATTCCCTGGTCCGCGGCATTGGCTGGATTGTCTATCAACACGACGAATTCTCCCCTGCCCAGTTTGGGTTCGTCGGCAAATCGCTGCAGCAGCTGTGCCGGCTTGCCCTGCAAAAACTGTTCGTGCAGCTTGCTCAGCTCTTTTGCGACCACGCACTGGTTTTCGGGGAAAACCTGCGCCAGTTGGCGGAGTAATCCGTCGATGCGATGACCGGATTCAAATATCGCCAGGGTCCCCGGTAAATCACGCATCGCCTCCAGCTGCCTGCCCCGCTCCGCGGATTTCGCCGACAGGAATCCGCCGAAATGAAAGTTATCGGTCGGCAAACCGGCGGCGCTGAGTGCGGCGATCAGGCTGCTTGCACCCGGGATCGGGGTGACCCGGATACCGCGTTGCCGCGCGGCGCGCACCAGCCGGTAGCCGGGATCCGAAATCAGGGGCGTTCCCGCATCCGAGATCAGCGCAATATCGCTACCAGCAGTGAGTTTTTCGACCAGTTCGGCGGCGCGCGCATCCTCATTGTGTTCATGGCAGGAAACCATGCGGGTGGCAATACCGAGATGATTCAGCAGTTGCCGGCTGTGGCGCGTATCTTCGGCAGCGATCAGATCGACGGCCTTCAGGGTCGCGATCGCGCGCAGGCTGATATCGTCGAGGTTTCCGATCGGGGTAGCGACAATATAGAGTACGCCGGGCATGTAAAAGAGTGTACACTATATGGCTGTTGTAACATTCGCCAAACCTCCGTTTCTGACCACGCTGATCCATCGATGAGACCACCTCTCTTTATCCTGCTCATGCTGACCCTGGCCATCGCTATTAGCGGCTGCCAGACGGGACCATCCGGCAAGGCGGTGACCGACGGCACCGCCAGGATAGGCGTCGATCCCGACGCCGCATCCGAGATACTGACGCCGACCGAAGAAGACATTATCCGCGCCTTCGAGTATGAAACCAGTGAACAGTGGCTGGAAGCCGCGGTGCTCTACGACCGCCTGTCGCAATCCAGCGTGCAGCCAGAACGCTCCGCTTTCCTGATCAAGGTCGCGCTGATGTACTATCACGGCGGCCTCTACGATGAAATCGATCCGTTCTTCGAAGCCCTCGACGAGCAGGACATCCTGCAGCAGGACCTCAAGTACAAGCAGACGATCCAGGCGGGTGGCTACCTCGGCGAAGGCAAGGTCTACCAGGCTTTGCTGGCTTTGCCAGAAATCGATGAAATCGTGGATTACCGATTCAAGGCGCTGGCGCTCGGCATTCGCTCGCGCGGGATACTTGCGATCGGCAAACCGCTGGACAGCGCAAAACTAAGAATGCAGATCAGCCAGTTTCTGAAAACGCCGCAGGAAATCGAAAAGAATCACGATTTCATCTGGGACGCGCTCAACCGCATCACCGAATCGGCGATCATCCGGGCGCTGTCGGAGCAGCAAACCCCTGAAGTTCGCGGTTGGCTGGAGCTGAACCTGATTGCGCGTCGTTCCAATATGCTGCCGGTCAAGATGGAGCCATGGATCGATCAGTGGTACAAGCTCTACGGCGACCATGCCGCCGCGCCCAGGTACGCGATAAACCTGCTGGAAAAAAGCAAGCGCATTTTTATCAACCCGACGCGTATCGCGCTGATGCTGCCCTTTTCCGGTCGCCTCGAGAAGGTTTCCGAGGCCATACAAAACGGTTTTCTCTACGCCTATTACCAGGACCCCGACAAGGTCGCCGATCTCGAGATCATCGACGCCAGCACCGATCCGGCCGAATTCAACCTGCAGTACCAACAGGCGATTCAGGGCGGCGCCGATTTCATCGTCGGGCCGATCAACAAGGAGTTGATCGATTTGCTGCAGAAACGCGAAGAGCTCGAGGTCCCCACGCTGACGCTGAATTACGGCAACGACGCGGACGAGGCCGGCCTGAATCTCTACCAGTTCGGCCTGCGGCCGGAAGACGAAGCCGAGCAGATAGCCGACTACGCGCTCGCGCAGGGCAGGTACCATGCCGTCGTGCTGGTGCCCGACACCGAGTGGGGATACCGCCTCGATCGCGCCTTCAGCAAGCGCTTCGAGTCGCTCGGCGGACACGTCGTCGGCAGCACCATTTACCCGGCCAAGATGAACGATTACTCGGCCGCAATAAAGGGCCTGCTCAACCTGACCTCAAGCGAGCACCGTAAGAGCATATTGCAGCAGGTAATCAAGGAGCAGGTCCAGTTCGAGCCGCGCCGTCGCCAGGACGTCGACATGATTTTTATCGCCGCCAACTCGCGGCAGGCGCGCCTGATCAAGCCCCAGCTCAAGTTTCACCATGCGCAGGATTTGCCGGTGTACGCTACCTCGCATATTTCGTCGAGCACGGCAAATCCCGACGACGATCGGGACCTGAACGAGATCCTGTTCGTCGATATTCCGTGGATGCTCAGCAACCGCA
>JAOTUD010000484.1 GCA_029864065.1 Gammaproteobacteria bacterium
ACATAAAACCCTGGTATCGAATCGATACCTACCTGGCGGCGATGTTCAATATGATGGATGGCTTCGTGCTGGTCTGGGTCATTATCATATTCCTGGCGTTGTCCTTCGGGCTGGTGAATACGCTGGTGATGGCGGTGTTCGAGCGCGTGCGCGAGATTGGCCTGATCCAGGCGCTTGGCATGCGGCCGACCATGATCGTCGTGCAGATCCTGCTCGAATCGATGCTGTTGCTGTCGATCGGGCTCGTGATCGGCAACCTGCTGGCGGTGATCACGATTAAACCGCTGGAGAGCGGGCTCGATATATCGGTGGTTGCCGAAGGCATGGCGATGATGGGTGCAAGCAGCATGCTTTACCCTAGCCTGACGCTGCACGACATGCTGCTGGCCAATGCCGTGGTTATCGTGCTGGGCCTGTTGACCAGCATCCTGCCCGCCTGGCGCGCCGCCAGACTCGACCCGGTAAGGGCCCTGAACACAACCTGACCAGGATGAAATGAGCGCAATCCACTGCCATCAACTATGCAAAACCTTTCGCCAGGGCGATGAAATCATCACCGGCCTGGATCATGTCGACATCGATATCGCCGAGGGCGAATTCGTTTGCCTGTCGGGACCGTCGGGTTCGGGGAAAACGACCCTGCTGAACGCGATCGGAGGGCTAGACACGCCCGACAGCGGAGAAATTCGCATGGGCGATATACGCATCGATCGGCTCGAGCGCGGAGCGCTCGCCGATATGCGGCTGCATCATATCGGCTTCGTGTTCCAGGCCTACAACCTGATTCCTGTTTTGAGCGCGCAGGAGAACGTCGAGTTCGTCATGCAGGTGCAGGGAGTGCTCGCTGCCGAACGCGCGCGCAAGGCACGCGCTATTTTAAAGGAGGTCGGACTCGAAGGCATGGAAGACCGCAGGCCGGCGCAGCTTTCGGGCGGCCAGCAGCAACGCGTCGCGGTGGCGCGCGCGATCGTGTCGCAGCCCGACCTGGTGCTGGCCGACGAGCCCACCGCGAATCTCGACAGCGTGGCTTCGGCGCACCTGATGGGGCTATTCTCCGAGTTGAACCAGCATCATAACATCACTTTCGTGATCGCAACCCACGACAAGCGCGTGATGAGTTATGCGCGGCGCCTGATCAAGATGCAGGACGGGAAAATCATCAGCGATGCGCCGCAATAATCCGACGTCGCCAGACGTCGTCCCGGCGAAAGCGGGGACCCCGTAATGGCCGTACGCTTAAAGATTCCCGCTTGCGCGGGAATGACACGACATCCCGCCTCCCCGGAAATTGCGCGGCAACTACAGGGACGTCGGACCGCCTGGATCTTTCTATGCTGGCGCGGCCGCGCCATTGTCGCAGCGGTGGGGATGGCGCTGCTGACAATTTTCTTTGCCGGCAATGTATCGGCGTTGGAGCTGCGCGGTCACGCGAAACTGCAGGCGACTTCGACCGGATTCCCGAGCGACAGCCTGCTGCGCGATTTCAGCGACGACCCCGCGCGTGACACCGGCATCGACCTGCGCGCTAATTTTTCCGACCGCGTCGACGGCTGGACCTGGCATGCCGACTACCAGCTGCTGGCGCGACAGGGAGACCAGCTCGAACTGCAGCAGCAAACTTCACTCGTGGATGCCGGTTACGCCACCTTGCCCGACGACGAGCGCAGAGTATTCGATTTAACCCATCGCATCAGCACCCGGGACGACCGCGTTATTACGCATCGGCTGGACCGCTTCTACCTGAGCCATACCTCGGACAAGACGGTTTTCAACATCGGCCGGCAGGCGGTCTCCTGGGGCAACGGCCTGATTTACAACCCGGTCGATTTTTTCAATCCGTTCGATCCGGCCGCGATCGACACCGAGTACAAGACCGGGGACGACATGCTGTACGCGCAGTACTTGCTGGATTCCGGGGACGATCTGCAGGCGGTCTGGGTGGAACGGCGTGACGCCGATGGCGACGTCGAAGCGGAAGTCTCGAGCATCGCGCTGAAATACCATGGCTTCACCAGCCAGGCCGAGTACGACCTGCTCGCGGCCGAGCATTACGACTCGGCAGTGGTCGCCCTGGGCGTCGCGCTGGACCTCGCCGACGCGATCTGGCGCAGCGATATCCTGGTAACCGACAGCGGCGCCGACCATTTTACCAGCGCGGTGTTGAACTGGTCGTACTCGTGGATTGCCTGGGATAAGAACCTGAGCGCAACCGTCGAGTATTTTCACAACGGCTTCGGCATCGACGACGGCGACTACGGCCCGCAGGCGCTGGCCCGCAATCCCGAGCTGCTGCAGCGCCTGCAGCGCGGCGAACTGTTCACCCTCGGTGAAAACTATCTCGCCGCGGCGCTGACCGTCGAGCTGGCCCCGCTATGGGTACTGACGTCGACCCTGTTCAACAACCTCGACGACGATTCGCGGCTGCTGCAGATTTTCAGCCGGCACGACCTGCAGCAGGACCTGCAGCTGCTGCTGGCGCTCAACCTGCCGCAAGGTGACGACGGCAGCGAATTCGGCGGCATCGAGTCTGGCATCGCCGGGCGCCCGCTGGCGCTCGACGCATCGATCTTCGCGCAACTGGCCTGGTACTTCTAGCCCGCAAATCTCACCGATTTACGTCGCGAGGGCTTCGCAAAGACACTGTGGCGGGCTGCACGCAGCAGGGGCCCGGGCGAAGGCGTAGTCGACACTACTTCGAACGGGCCGACGGGAATACAGCTTGCCACGCTGCGCCTTGCGGCGTCCGCAACAGGAAATCGGTGAGATTCGCGGGCTAGTTTTACGGATGATGATCGCTAATCCGCGTTAGCGGGGTAACGCTGACGCCTTGCGCGCTGCACTCGATGCGGCTGTCGACGCCGTAAACCCGCGCGATATTGTCACCGGTCAACACTGCGCCGACCGCCCCGCTGCAATCGAGCCTGCCGTGGCTCAACAGGTAAAGCCGATCGCAAAAACGCGCCGCGAGGCCCAGATCATGCAGCACCACGATTGCGGCGCGTTGTTCGCTGGCGTGCTGGCGCAGGATTTCCATGACGTGCAGCTGATGGTAGGGATCGAGCGCCGCGACCGGTTCGTCGGCCAGAATAAGCTGGTTTTCGGTGGCGAAAATCCGGGCCAGCATGACCAGGGTTTGCTCACCCCCGGAGAGCGT
>JAOTUD010000485.1 GCA_029864065.1 Gammaproteobacteria bacterium
CGGCTGGCGCATCGACTACCAGATCGTTTCGCCGGGGCTTCGCGACAGGATTCGCAAGGCGCGGATTTATCGCGATCAGCGATTCTCGGACCATGCGCCGTTAATCATGGACTACGACCTGGAGCTAAACGAGTAGTGCAGGCTGATCAGCAAAACTGGGTGTCCAGGCTGAGACTGTTTTGCCACCGGCGCGTAGTGACCATGTTATTTCTTGGGTTTTCGGCCGGGCTCCCTTTTCTGCTTATCTTTGGTTCGTTAGGCCTGTGGCTACGTGAAGCCGGTTTTGATAAATCGGACGTTACGCCGTTTGCATGGGCCGCATTGGGCTACTCGTTTAAATGGGTCTGGGCGCCGTTGGTGGATCAACTACCCCTGCCCTGGCTAACCCAACTATTGGGAAGACGTCGAGCCTGGATGCTGCTGGCGCAAATCTTGATTGCTTGTGCCATCCTACTGATGGCTTCGATCAATCCGCAAGCGAGAGAGTCCAGCCTGACAATGATGGCGCTGGCCGCGGTAATGCTGGGATTTTCATCGGCGACTCAAGATATCGTCATCGATGCCTACCGCATCGAGTCAGCCAAAATCGAACTGCAAGCAATGATGGCGGCGACTTATATCGCTGGTTACCGCATCGGTTGGCTAGTGGCTGGCGCGGGCTCGCTCTACCTGGCCGACTGGTTCGGAACCAGTATGGATGTCTATAACTACCAGGCCTGGCGGTGGACTTACTACCTGATGGCTGTCGCGATGTTAGTTGGCGTGGTCACAACGATAGTGATCAAAGAGCCAGAAAATCCAAACTATACAAATTACTTCGAAAGTAATCAGGATTACATGAGGTTTATACTGCTATTTGCCACCGCGGTAACTGGATTGATCGGTACTTACTACTTTACAGGTGAAATTGCATCTGTATGGAAGGTTCAACTAACCGATCTCGTCGCCAATCGCTTCTTGTCCGCATTTTTCGTCGAATCGGTGCGACTGTCGCTGGCATTGTTGTCCGCCTGGTTGCTGGCCGTATTTCTGGTCAAAGTAAATTTTGTGCGTTATTCAATGGTGGAAAATACTTATTTAATGCCGGTTCGCGAATTTTTCAGTCGTTACGGCTGGTCGCTGGCCTGGATACTGCTCGCACTTATTGGGCTTTACCGCATTTCTGACATTGTACTTGGCGTCATTGCCAACCTGTTTTACCAGGACATGGGTTTCAGCAAGACAGAAATTGCCAGTGTAGCCAAAACCTTTGGTTTATTGATGACCATCACGGGCGGCTTTATCGGGGGATTACTGGCGGTTCGATTCGGCGTAATTCGCATCCTCTTGCTAGGAGGTGTACTCGCCGCAGCAACCAACTTGCTGTTCATGCTACTGGCGGGTATCGGACATGATATGGTCTGGCTTTATATCGTCATCTCTGCGGATAATTTATCCGCCGGAATCGCAAGTGCAGCCTTTGTGGCTTTTCTTTCAAGTCTGGTCAACGTTTCCTTTACCGCAACGCAGTACGCGATTTTCAGCTCGCTGATGACATTAATCCCGAAGGTGCTGGGCGGCTACTCGGGCGCGATGGTTGACACGATCGGGTACTCCAACTTCTTCCTGTTCACCGCAATTCTTGGTATTCCGGTGTTGTTGCTGATTGTCATTGCAGCGAGGCGATTCGAAATCCGCGATCGAGGCACCTAGGCCAATTTGTTGTATTATATATCCCTCACAAGGAATTTTTGAAAATAACATGAGTAAATCAGAGCAACTTTTTGAACAGGCCTGCCGGGTAATTCCGGGTGGCGTCAATTCTCCGGTACGCGCTTTCAACGCGGTTGGCGGGACGCCGCTTTTTATCGACCATGCCGAAGGCGCTTACCTGGTCGACGTGGATGGCAATCGTTATATCGACTATGTCGGATCCTGGGGCCCGATGATTACTGGTCATGCGCATCCCGAAATCATCGCCGCGGTTACAGACGTGGTGCAGAAAGGGCTCAGTTTCGGTGCGCCCTGCGCGCTCGAGGTCGAACTGGCCCGGCGCATTTGCGACACCATGCCCAACATCGACCTGGTGCGCATGACCTGTTCCGGCACCGAGGCGACCATGAGCGCTATTCGGCTCGCGCGCGGCTTTACCGGTCGCGACAAGATCATCAAGTTCGAGGGCTGTTACCACGGTCACGCCGATTCGCTGCTGGTCAAGGCCGGTTCCGGCGCGCTGACGCTCGGCGTGCCGAGTTCACCCGGCGTGCCGGCGACGCTCGCCGATCACACGGTGACGCTCGAATACAATAACAGCGAACAGGTACGCACCGCCTTTGCCGAAATCGGGGATGAGGTGGCCTGCGTCATCGTCGAACCGGTGGCCGGCAATATGAACTGCGTGCCGCCGGTGGATGGTTTCCTGCAAACCCTGCGTGAATGCTGCGATGCCTCGTCAAGTGTACTGATTTTCGACGAAGTCATGACCGGGTTCCGGGTTGGACTGGGCGGCGCGCAGGCGCTTTATGGCATCGTTCCCGACCTGACCACACTGGGCAAGGTCATCGGTGGTGGTATGCCGGTGGGCGCGTTTGGCGGCAAGCGCGAAATCATGAATCATATCGCGCCGCTGGGGCCGGTCTACCAGGCCGGTACGCTGTCGGGCAACCCGGTGGCGATGGCGGCGGGATTGAAGAATCTCGAAATTATCTCGCGCCCGGGATTCTTCGAGGAATTGACCGAGCGCACCACGCAGCTGGTAACGGGAATACTGGCGGCAGCCGAGGCCAATAATGTTGCGCTGCGCGCCAACCAGGTCGGTGCGATGTTCGGGCTGTTTTTTACCGATCAGCGCGAGGTGACGAGCTTCCGCCAGGTCAGCGCCTGCGATGTCGATCTGTTCCGGAAATTCTTTCACGGTATGCTCAAACGCGGGGTGAATCTTGCGCCGTCTGCCTACGAGGCCGGGTTCGTCAGCGCGATGCACGGCGCCGCGGAAATCGAGCAGACCATCGAAGCCGCCGCCGCGACCTTCGCCGAACTGCAGCGTGGCTGAACCCGTTACAGGCCGAGCATGCCTTTTTTCAGCTTCTTGTCTGCCGGGTAGTTGCCGAGCCAGATCTCGAGTAACGCGTTCTTGAAATCCTCGCCCGGAATCAGCCCCAGCTCGTTCTGG
>JAOTUD010000486.1 GCA_029864065.1 Gammaproteobacteria bacterium
CGCTCGCGCTTATGCGTATTCGCCATTCACCCGCGTGCCGCAGCCTGCCAGCACAAACGAAGGGCAGATCGATGTGAATGACCGCGTAGTTGACGCCTCCGCGCCGGTAAACATCGTCTCCTCCTGACTCGATCCGGCACTCGTCTTCTCCCGGCGCAAATAGTTCGGTCTGGATCCGCTCCTTATTGAAACTGTCCCAGTTCACCACGACGGTCAGGTCCCGGTCCATGGCCGTCACCAACACCGGCTGGATGTCAATACCGCCCGGCTCGAGCTCGAATATCGGATCGACCAGAGTCTCATCATCCATCACGGCGGCAGCGGCCCGGGTGAAATTTTTTGCAAGTCCCATCGAATCGACTTCGTTTATATGCCAGCCATCGTTGCTGTTTGCCGCGCCGCTCAAAGCGACGTCGCTGGTATTGGTGCCAAAACCGATGCTGAAAAGCTCCATGTCTGTATCGACATCATCGATGCGATTTTCGAGCCCGCTTTGAAGATCGGCGTCGCTGAGCACGCTCGGGGTGTTGTGCTGGCCGTCGGTAAACAACACCACGATTCGGCGCGAATTCGCGGGGGTCACCACGCCCAGGGTGTCTACCCCTTCCTGGAGACCACCGAGTATATCGGTCGAGCCGCCGGCGATGATACTGTTGACGGCATCCTGCGCGTCACCCGCATTGGACCCATTCACCATCGCGAACGGGAAATCGTCCGGCGGCGTGAAGGCCACCGGGGCCTGGTTGAATTGAACCAGGCCTAGGCGATGCATGCCATCGGCCGCGATCTGGTCGACGAACAGGTTGGCGGCGCTCTGCATCGCCTGAAGCTTGGTTCCGGCGACCGCGGAAAGGCCGCCCATCGAACCGCTGCGGTCGAGCACGAGCACGACGTCGGCCGGCACGTTTATTTTCGAAGAAACATCGGCGCAGCCGCTCGTGGCACCGGTGGTCGCGACTGCGGTCACCTCGAAACTGATCCCCGTGCCGAAGTCGGCTGCTGTCAGCGCGTAGCTGCTCGAAGTTGCGCCGGGGATCGGTACACCGTCGCGCAACCAGCGGACCGTGGTCGCGCCTTCCAGGTCCCCGTCCGCGTCGATATAGGTGTAGGAACCGGTCAGGGTGTCGCCGACTACCACGAGGCCACCGTTGACATCGGTAATACTGACGTTGCCCGCGGCAGGCGGGGTGTTGACATACCCCGCGTAGGAAAAACTGAAGTTGGACGCGGTGAACTTGCTCATGTTGATTCCCGAGGTCACGACGACGTCGCTGACCAGGTCAGTCGGCCGACCCAGCGACGTTATTGCCGGAGTGAAAGTCGTAACTTCGACCATGCCGGTGACTGTGTCGAAACGCAGGATGCGCATGAACCCGGAGTCGGCCTGCGATAGATCGCCGGAAATACCGTTTTCGTTCAGCGAGTCGAGCGCAGCGAAATCCGGCGCGACGCCGGTGGGGTAAAGAACGTCCTGGTAATCGGCCAGCAGCGCCTGTATCGGATTCAGGCCCGGCCGCGATTCGGTACGCCAGGCCTCGCCCCGGCGATGTGCGGACAGCATCAGGAACAGGTTCGGATTCGGCGCCAGGGCCCCGGCAACCTGCGCGCCATAGGAACCGAAACTAGTGGAGGTCCCGGGGGTATGTTCCTCCACGAAGAAATGCGAGGTCAGGATACCCAAACTGCCCGGTGCGGCCTGAAGTCGCTGATTGGCCCATTCAAGTTCCGGATTGTTTGCCAGGAAGTCCGGGTCGCTAGCAGTGCCATTTGGGTTTTCACGGTAACCCAGGTTGATCGAGACGAAATCGATCCCGCAGGTGCTGAACTGGGTGAAGTTGTCCTCGTTATTACCGGGCACCCTCGGGCCGCCGTAGTAGGACCAGAAAGTCGAGGTTGCCGGATTGGTGAAGCGGGCGGGCCCGAAATTGCTGTTGTACAGGGTTAGCGGGCGTTGGCCGACATAGTCGGGGCAACTGTCGGGATCGCTATCGGGATCCAGCGGAGAATCAACCTGGTCGAAATCATGATTTCCCGGCGTCACCCCGTAGGGTATGCCTTCGGGCAGGCCGGTGGCCGCGGCCTCGATCGCGGTGTAGGCGTTGCTGATCGCCGACCACTCGGTGATGCCGCCGCCGAGGTCTTTATTATCACAGCTGAAGTCGTCCTTCATGTCGCCAAGAGACGCGACGTAGACGATGTTTTCTCTGACCCGGTTGTCCGCAATCCACTGAAGCTGTGCCGCGGCAACGTCCGGATTGACCTCCGCGTAAAACTGCGTATCCGGAATCACGGCGATCGAAAACTTTGCGGCCTGTACAGTTTGCGAAATAAATACAGGGAGGACAGTAAATAGTAGAAAGACCGCGGTTTTCATTTTTCTTCCCTCTCCGGTTGTTTTGTCGAAGCAGTTCCATGAGCAACTACGCATCTATCTGTCGGCAAGCTTAACGTAATTAATTTACCGAGAAAAGAAACGTGATCCCGTCGACGGGAAGCGTCAGGGCGTTGAAATTTAAGCGCTATCGGCGTAAATTGCCGAGGGAACTGCACGCAATACCGTTATAGAGGGACACACGCATGTTGCCACGCGTTTTGGTAATGACTACCGCAATCTTCTCCGGCACCGTTATCGCCTGCGACGACTACCGCTTGCCGGAGGATCAGGGCGAATACTTCGAGAAACTCTCGTTACCCTACAGGGTGCCCGTCGGCAAGACGGGCGTGTTATTGAAAAAATCCCGCGCGCTGCCGGGCGATGACCAGGGTTGTACCGTGGTCGATGATTTCAATGGCGACGGACGCGATGATTTCGCCGGTATTTTTCAATACACCGGCAAACAGTTGCGTCTTAACGACTGGAGCCTGGACGTGGTCATCCTGTTTTCGGGTGCGGACGGAATAGAGCACGTCATATTTCCGTTCGCCGGCCAGTACGATCAGCGGGGCGAACTTCTGCTTCAATACCTGGCACCGCGAGCGCCGGGCGAACTGGACCTGAGGCCGGGTAAAATGAGGCTGGACTACCCCGCGGTCGTCTCTTATCGGCGCGGTAAACCCTCGGTGGTTTATTACTGGAACGGTGAGCAGATCACCCAGCGCGCTATCGGCGTGGACGATTAGGTAGTCGACCAACCCTGTGCCAGGG
>JAOTUD010000487.1 GCA_029864065.1 Gammaproteobacteria bacterium
CTGCGCCGGCGGTCAGTCATCGATGGACATGATGCTTAAACTGATCGAGGACCGTCACGGCAACAAGATGGTGACGCACATTTCGGAGCAATTCATGTGCGAGCGAATCCGCAACTCGGACGACCGGCAGCGAATCCCGCTGCACCTGGCATTGGGATCGAACCAGCCCAAGCTGACCGAGGCGGTTACCCTGATGGAAGCCAATATCGAGGAGCCGATCAGCCTCGATGAACTATCGAGCTATGTCGGCATATCCCGGCGCCAGCTCGAAAGACTGTTCCAGAAGCATTTGAATTGCGTGCCGACGCGCTACTATTTGAATTTGCGTCTCAACCGCGCACGGCTGCTGCTACTGCAAACCAGCAAATCGATAGTCGACATCGCGCTTGCCTGCGGCTTCATCTCGGCGCCGCATTTCAGCAAGTGCTACCGCGATCTGTTCGGCATTCCGCCGCGCGACGAACGCCGCAAACTGCAGCTGAAGTCGGCGGAAGAACACGCCGATTTCACGGGCAGGCCCGCGCCTGCAGGAATTCCCGCAAAGCGCGGCGGGACGAGCGGCTAGGCGCGATCGCGGCGAAGACGCCTGCGCCGATTCCGATCTCCGGAATCGGCTTTCTCCGCCCTGGGTTTGGGCTCGGGAAACTTGACTACCTTGCCCAGTTCCACGTAGGGGTCGGTCTTGTGCGGGATCGCCATCGCCTGGATAAAATATTCCTGGAACTTCGGCTCCAGCGCGGTTTCGATCTTTTCCACCTTGGGCAGAATTTCCGCGATCTCCAGCCGCGACGGAAAATTCAGCAACGCGATACGCGCGCCGGTGCCGGCGGCGTTGCCGACCGAACCGACCTTTTCCAGACTACAGTCGGGTATCAGCCCGAGCACCATCGCGTACTTGACGTCGATGTGACTGCCGAAAGCGCCCGCGAGACCGATACGATCGACCTTGTCGATACCCATGTGATCGAGCAACAGACGCACGCCCGCATGCAGCGCGGCCTTGGCCAGCTGTATCGCGCGAACGTCGTTCTGCGTGATGCGAATCGCGCGTTCGCCCGCGTGCAAAACGTAGGACCAGGTGCGGCCTTCCTGCACGATGCGCGGGCTATCCTTGCCGGTGACCGGACCGATCACGCCATCGCTGTCGATGACGCCGGACAGGTACATTTCGGCGACGACTTCGATAATGCCGGAACCGCAAATACCGCTGACCGAGACCCTGGCGCTCTTGTCGGCAAATTCGGGATCATCCGACCAGGCCTCGCAACCGATCATCCGAAAACGCGGTTCCAGCGTCTGCGGGTCGATACGCACGCGTTCGATGGCGCCGGGCGCGGCACGTTGCCCCGAGGTAATCTGCGCACCTTCGAAGGCAGGACCGGTCGGGCTCGACGCCGCCAGCAGGCGATGACGATTGCCCAGCACGATCTCGGCGTTGGTGCCGATGTCGACCAGCAGCACGTGTTCGTCGGCCAGATCCGGACGTTCCGACAGGATCACGCCGGCGGTATCCGCACCGATATGCCCGGCGATACAGGGCAGCGTGCACACGCGTGCCTCGGGGTGCAGCCGAATATCCAGCTCGGCTGCACGCAACACCTGGGTTTGATCGGTGGTCAGCGTAAACGGGGCGCCGCCCAGCGGCGTCGGATCGATACCGAGAAACAGGTGGTGCATGATCGGATTGGCGACCACCGTCATATCGAGAATGTCCTCGACCTGTATGCCGGCCGACTTGGCGGCGCGCTTTGCCAGCTGGTTGAAGGCTTCCCGCACCACCTGCGTCATCGCCGTATCGCCGCCCTTGTTCATCATCACGTACGAGACACGACTCATCAGGTCCTCGCCGAAGCGAATCTGCGGGTTCATCGTGTCGGCGGTGGCGACGACCTCGCCGCTAGTCATGTTACACAGCTGTGCCGCGATCGTGGTCGAACCGAGGTCGACCGCGAGCCCGTAAACTTCTTCTTTTACCCCCGGCCACACCGCGATGATTTGCTGAAACTGGTATACCGCGACGGTGACCTGGCGGCCCGCCCTGGCCAGCGCCGGCTGCAGCAGTCTCAACTGCGACATTTCGCAATCCATGATCGGCAAATCGTGTTCGCTCGCCAGTGCCTGCTGCAAACGGCGCTTGTCCGAAATCGGTGCGTGCATATCGGGCTCGGGCAGGGTAACCGTGTACAGGTGCAGCGCCGGCTGTACCTGTATATCGTAGGCGGTTACTGCCTTGGCGATATGCTGCTTGTGCTGCTGACTCTCCTCGGGCACGTCGACCACCAGGTCGCCGAGTATGCGCGCGTTACAGCCGAGCCGGCGGCCGTTCTTGAGGCGGTTCTTTGACTGCTGCATCAATTCGGTCGCGGTAAGCGGAGAAAGATGATCGGCGCGGGACGAGATACCGTGCTTGGAAAATTCACCCTGTTGCGGCAACACCTGGCACTTACGGCACTTACCCTGCCCGCCACAGATCGATTCCAGGTCCACGCCCAGGCGCTGCGCGGCCTGCAGCACGGTGGTGCCGACCGGAACCTGCCCGCGCAGCCCGGACGGCATGAACAATACGCTGACTTCTTCTTCCATTACGGGGTAATCAGGCGGGCGCGGTCGGGCGGCGGCGGCCACCGGCGCGGCGGCCGGTACCGCGTCCGGCGCCCATACCTTCCGGCGGCGGTTCGCGGAACTGCCTGATCCAGCGCGAGCAATCCGGGTCCTTGCCCAGCATGACGTCGGCGCCGAGACTCGCGGCGACGACTTCGGCGTGCAACGGGTTGGTGATCGCCGAGGTCATGCCGGCCTGGATCGCCATGCTGATGAAGGCGCCGTTGAAACCGTTGCGGTTCGGCAGGCCGAAACTGATATTCGAGGCGCCGCAGGTGGTATTGACCTTGAGCTCGGTGCGCAGGCGATGAATCAGCTTGAGCACTTCGCGACCGGCGGTATTGATCGCACCGATCGGCATGACCAGCGGATCGACGACCACGTCGCATGCCGCGATGCCATAATCGGCCGCGCGCTCGACGATCTTCTTGGCGACCTTGAAACGCACGTCGATGTCCTCGGAGATCCCGGTCTCGTCGTTCGAGATCGCGACCACGGCCGCGCCGTGTTTCTTGACCAGCGGCAAAACGCGATCGAGACTCT
>JAOTUD010000488.1 GCA_029864065.1 Gammaproteobacteria bacterium
GCTGATCACCAGGGTTCCGGCGGCAAGGTCGCCGAGCCGTTGGAAGCGGCGATTCGTCATCATCGTGACCAGTCCCGCAAGATACAGCAGCGGCAGGAAATCGACCGTGCGCAGCAGGTTGCGCACCATCGACGAACCCAGCGTGACCGGGGTCAGGTCATCGTTGATCACCGAGATGCCGAGCACTTTCTTGCCCGGCGTCTGGCCGCGTGCAAACACTTCGAATAGCACCGGGTACAGCCATTCGATGACGAACAGGAAGATCAGGAAGAAACCGCCACCGAGTCCGAACGAACCGAACGGAATCGCCACGAGAGACAGCACGAACAGAATAATCCCGCGAATGCATAAATCGATGGCAAACGCAAAGCACCGCGGGATTGGCCCGACAACCTGGGCTTCGAGGTTGATGCCACCCGGGATCTCGACCCGATAACGTGTATCCAGCAATAAACCTGTCCTTAATCCGAGAGGGTATGGGCTTCGACGCCGTAAATTTTCTGATAAACCATCGCCATTGCCAGCACCGACCAGGGTATTGTCCAGATCCATCCGAGCCCGAGGGGTATCGCACCGAGCAGGTTGATCAGCGTAATCAGCAGCATGAGACCGAAAAACCGGAACCATACCCGGGTCAGGGTCTTGCGCGAGGTTTCCAGCGCCTGCCACGGACCCATTTTCTTTTCGACGATCAGCGGCATCGCGTACATGTAGGCGAACATCAGGTAGATACCGGGCAATACCAGCAACAGCAATCCTATCACAACGAAAATTGTCTGGATCAGGTAGGCGACAAACAGGCTGCCGATGACGTCGAAATGCCTGAATATCTCGCCCGCCGAAACCGATTTCTGGTTGGCGTGCCGCAGCGCCATGATCATGATCGCGAATCCCATCGGCAACGCCACGATGGTGATTGCAATCTGGAACACGAAACCGAGGATTTCGATTACGCTCTGGTCGGCGCCGCTTTGCGCGAGCACGAAGGTTAACGCGCCGAACGCGATCGCGACGCCGAGGAAGACGAGGAAGTAAAGCGCCAGCGCGATATGGCACTTGAGCTTGAAGCCCTTGAGTCCGCGCCAGGCCTCGCCCAGCGTTTCCAGCATGTTGACCTGGAAATTGCCGGCAACCGCGTCGTCGATATTACCGCCGGCTCGATCCGCCTCGATACCCTGCGCAAGATCGGCCTCGGGAGTAGCATAGATATCAGCCATGATTGACCCCGTTTGTTGTTCTACTTTAGATGCTATCCGAGTATAGCAGGATAAAAACGCTACGCCGCCCGTCCCCACGACCCGGTACGTTTGCCCGGATTGCACAAAATACCTGCGCAGCCGGGAACCCGGGCGTAGCTGATTCGTGCAGCATCCGGATTCGTTTCGGCCATGATCCTGTCGCACAAAAAAGACTGGCGAATCGGTCGCGGCATCCCCGGGATAAACCCGTTAATGGCGTTAATCGTCAGGCTCAAGCGGCAGGCAGCGCTTTGCCCTGCCCGCCGCAACCGCGTCATCGAAGCGCCCATCGTCCAGGTTTTATAAGTTTAAACGCAGCGGCAATTTAATTGAGTTGTGATTGGTTTTTATTAGGGATAATCGAGCGGTCGCTTGCACGATATCGCCCAGGCAAATCGATTCACCTGATCAATAAATTCAACCCATTGGATAGTGGAACAGGGAATATGAGTGGATCGCCGGTCACGCCTGGCTGAATGCCCCGACATGGCCAAAGCCAAACGCCATCGGCGCCGCCGCAACCAAAAGCGCGCCATTGCCGACACAACCGACGTGCTGGCCTGCCTGACGCGGCGCATTCCGCCCTGCGAACTGCTCGACGAGACGGCGCTGGTCGAGCTCGAGAATCATGCCGAGTGGCTGCTGCCCGAGATCAGCATCGAAATTCGCGACGACCCGGTAGCGCTGGAACTGTTTCGCGAGGCGGGCGTCGGCACCAATTTCCTCGGCGTCGATCATACCCTGCGCCATTACAAAACCGCCAATTATCGTGCCAGTTTATGCGACGCGAGTTCGTTCGAGCAATGGAGCGAGACCGGCGGCAAGGACATGCAGCGACGGGCGTTCGAGCGCTGGCAACGGCTGCTTGCCGAATACCAGGCGCCCCCGATAGACCCTGCTATCGACGAGGCCTTGCTGGAATTTATCGCCAGCAAAAAGGCATCGATGGACGACGCCTGGTATTAATGATCGTCATCGCCTAGCAAATGCTCGATTCCGTGACCGGTTTGCAGCGCGTCCTCGATAGATTCGGCGCGCACCATGAACTCGTAACCGCTGCCGTCCAGCAGCCTGCCCGGGGATAATAATACTGCACCATGCTGGCGCAAACCGCTGCGGTATAGCAATGGCTCGAGGGCCTGCAGCACCGGCGCGAATGCGCGCGGTGCGTGCCGCTGATGCGCCTGTTCGAAAATTACCAACGGTGTCGAGCCGCCCCGCTCCCGGTCGAGGCGACGATTCAGACTGAGCGGTAACGATACTCCGCCCCAGCGACCGTTGCATTCCACCCAGCGCAATTGCCCGTCCTCGTCCCCGACATCGACCATAATTGCGTCGAGGCTGCAACGACCGAAGTAGCCCAGGTATTGTAGTACCTTGCCAATCTCGAAAGCCTGTTGCGCGATCCGGTATTGCCAGTCGTCGTCGAGCCGGCTCGGCCGCGCGCCGTCGAATTCACGCACCAGCCCGCTGCTGTGCTGGTCGAATATCGCCTCCACCAGAGGTTCGTCTCCCCGCGCCGGCCCCGGAATCCACATCTGCACCGATGGGCTGCAGGTCACCGCTTGTTCCCAGCCCACGACCTGCAGCGGGAAGCTGCCATCCCAGCCCAGCTCCACGAGACGCAACTGGAGTCGCTCGTGCAGTGCCTGCCAGGACTGATCGCGCAGTTCGACGCTATCGAGCACCAGGTTGCCCGCCGAGCTGGCGCTTCCCGGTAACCTGACTGCAATACTGGCGTGGGCCGAGGCCAGATCCACGGCAAGGCGGCACAGGCCACTGTAATTATCGGCTTCGCGCGTTGCCGGGATCGCCGCCTGCCCGCACACCGATCCGGCCAGCCGCGCAAACCAGATCTTGTCGTTGACGCGTCGGGTCAACTCGGGCGGCGGCGCGATTACCC
>JAOTUD010000489.1 GCA_029864065.1 Gammaproteobacteria bacterium
GCCGGGGTAGCGCAGAATTTCTCGATAAACTCACCGAAGGCCTTACCCGGCACACTGACCCCGGAAAAAATCGTACCGCCCGATTTTTCCCAGGCGACTATTCCGCCGTCGAGAATCGCGAGGTTCCGGTAGCCGAGGGATTCAAGCACCCCGGCCGCCTGGCTCGCTTCGCCGCCGCCCGCGTCGCACAGCACGCACAGGGTTTTGCGATAGGGAACCGCGAGATCGATCAGGGCTTCCAGCCGATCCAGGGGCAGGTTCGAAGCTGCCAGCAAATGGCCCTGCGCAAATGCCACCTGCGGGCGCGGATCGATTACCGCAAACTCCTCGTCCTCCACGAACAACGTCCTGAATCTATCGATCGATATTCTGACTGGCATGCAGGGCAGTAAACCACTTGTCGTCATTCGGGTGCAAGCGAGAATCTCGGATTGTTACGGCCTGGTGCAGCTTCAGGGAGGGCAAATTTCCGCGCAGGCTGCCGGGGTCATGCGAGGCGGCGGCGAAAGCTCGGGCCGCGGTCAGATCAGGCAAAACGCGTGTCAGACCGGAGCCGCTCGACTTCGGGCGTGGCCGGCCCGGCATAACAGTCTCGCCATCCAGCATAAATCAAAAAACCCGTGACTCGCAGATTTGCTTTGCATACCATCGCAGCGTTGTACAGGCCGGAGTCGAAATGGTAGTTCCCGAAACAATGCGTGCCGTGGTGCTGACCGGGCACGGCGGACTCGACAAGCTCGAATACCGCGAAGACTGGCCGACGCCGGAAGCGGGCCCGGGTGAAGTACTGGTCAGAGTCGGCGCCTGCGGCCTCAACAATACCGATATAAACACTCGCACCGCCTGGTACTCGAAATCGGTTACCGAGGGCATTACCGATGCCGGCGCCAAGACCGGGTTCGACACCGCCGACGCCCGCAGCGGCAGCTGGGGCAATTCATCGATCACTTTCCCGCGCATCCAGGGCGCCGACGTTGCCGGCCGCATCGCCGCGGTCGGGCCAGGGGTCGATCCCGCCCGCATCGGCGAACGCGTCATCGTCGATCCGTGGATTCTCGCCGTCGGCGACTGGCTCGACGCGTCGCGCTCGATGTATTTCGGCTCCGAATGCGACGGCGGTTACGCCGATTACACCCGGATTCGCAGCGAAAACGCGATCCGTATCGAAACCTCGCAAAGCGACGCCGAACTGGCCACCTACCCCTGCGCCTATACCACCGCGGAAAACCTGACCGCGCGTACCGCTCTGCGCCCCGGGGAAACGGTCGTCATCAACGGCGCCTCGGGCGGGGTCGGCTCCGCCGCGATCCAGCTATGCCGCCTGCGCGGCGCGCGCGTGATCGCGATCGCGTCGGCGTCGAAGGCCGCGTTGTTGCGGCAGCTGGGCGCCGAGCAGGTCATAGATCGCAACGAGGCTGACCTCGAAGCGGCGATTCGCGAAAGCGCCGGCGGCGCTGTCGACGTCGCGCTGGACGTCGTCGGCGGCGCCTCGTTCATGGCATTGGTTAACGCCCTGCGCCAGGGCGGGCGTTATTCGAGCTCGGGATCGATTGCCGGTCCGCTGGTCGAGTTCGATTTGCGCCAGCTGGTTTACAAGGACCTGCAGTTGACCGGCGCCACCATCGTGCCGCCCGGCACGATGCGGCGGCTGGTGCGCCTCATCGAACAGGATTTACTCAGGCCCCTGCTGGCACGAACGTTTCCGCTCAGGGAACTCGGCCAGGCGCAGGAAGCTTTCCTGCAGAAGCAACACGTTGGTAACATCGTCGTGAAAACATGAAAATCACTCGCATCGGCCTGTACCGCAAGGAACTGACCTGCCAGCGCGGCGTCCACGTCCATGCCTGAAGGAGACCGATAACTTGGAGCAGTTTGCCGCGATAGACCTCGGATCGAACAGCTTTCACCTGGTGGTGGCGCGCGCGGAAGAGCACGCGCTGACCGTGATCGATCGCGAACGCGACATGGTGCGGCTGGCCGCGGGGCTCGACGAAAAGAATTTGCTGACGCCCGCGGCCAGCGCACGCGCGCTCGGCTGCCTGGCGCGCTTCGGCGAACGCCTGCGCGGGCTGGAACCCGACAACGTGCGCGTGGTCGGCACCAACGCGTTGCGTCAGGCGAATAACTCGCGTCAATTCATCGCCGAGGCCGAGAAAGCGCTGGGATTCTCGATCGAGATCATTTCCGGCGTCGAGGAAGCGCGCCTGGTCTATCTCGGCGCGGCGCAAACCCTGCAGGGCGACCGCGGGCGGCGCCTGGTGGTCGATATCGGCGGCGGCAGTACCGAGATTATCGTCGCCGACAAGAGCGAGCCGGTTTTCCTTGAAAGCCTCTACATGGGCTGCGTCAGCACCAGCGAAAAATTCTTTCCCGATGGCGAGATCAACAGCCTGCGCATGCGTCGGGCCATTCTCAGCGCGCAGCTCGAACTGGAACCCGATATCGCGACCCTCAGGGAACTGTCGGCGAAAGATGTCATCGGCACGTCGGGAACGGCGCGCGCGATCAACAACGTGCTGCAGGAAAACGGCTGGAGCGAAACCGGTATCACGTCCAGGGGATTGAAAAAACTGGTTAAAAAGATCGTCAAGTCGGGCCACGTCGACAATCTCAAGATCAGCGGTCTCAGCGACGAACGGCGACCGGTATTCGCCGGCGGGGTTGCGGTGCTGATGGCGATTTTCAATGCCCTCGACCTGGAATTCATGCGCGTATCCGAGGGTTCGCTGCGCGAGGGCGTACTACACGACCTGATCGGCCGCGTGCTGTACGAGGACCGGCGCGCCATCACCGTGCTCGAACTGATGAAACGCCATCACATCGACATGGAGCACGGCAACCGCGTGCGCCAGACCACGCTGATGCTGTTCGACCAGGTCAGGCAGAAAGGCTTGCTGCAGCGCGAACGCCGACTGCTCGGATGGGCCGCGCAACTGCACGAGATCGGTCTCATGATCGCGCACAGCCAGCACCATCGGCACGGCGGCTACGTGCTCGCGAACATGGACCTGCCCGGCTTTTCGCGCCAGGAACAGGGCGCGCTGTCGATCATGGTGAGGCTGCACCGGCGCAAGTACCACCCCGAGCTGATCGAGGATAACGTCTACGTGCGCTCCGACGCACTCGGCCTGATGACGC
>JAOTUD010000490.1 GCA_029864065.1 Gammaproteobacteria bacterium
CGGCAAGCCATTCCGGTTTCGGCAGGCTGCCGGCAATCGTTGTTTCAAACATGGTTTACCTCCCCAGGAGTGCGGATCGTCGATCTTGATGGCGATGTTAGCACAGTTGGATGATTGCCCGTCACGCTCACGACCGGTGTACCAGCGGAATTACGGCGACGCTTTACCTGATTATTCTGGGGTGGCTGAGATATCGGTTGCTGCGGCAGTCACGGAATCGGGTTAACTGTCACCCGAATTTCAGGATTCAGCGCGGCACAAGCGTAATGTCGTAGCGACCGTACATCATCGTTTCGCCCTCCACGGTGCCGGCTTCCAGGAAGATAGCGTTGGGATCGTCCTCGTCGGCCTTCGGGTCGTCCTTGAAATAAAACTCGGTTTCCAGATATTCATAGCCGTCATGATCGACGGTGACATGCACGTGGCTGAGCCGATGACTGTTGCCCGGAATCACCGAGCCGAACTGGTAAATGCCCTTTTCATTGGCGATCACATCGCCCTGGTGATAGCTCCAGTCGAGGCCCTCGCTGTCGGCGTGCCGGAATCCGATCACCACGTTGGGCACCGGGCGACCATCGAGGCTGGTGACGCGTCCGCGGATGCGCATGCGCTGGCCCGTATCGCCCGGCTGCCACAGGTCGACCATCTTCGGCTTGTCGCTACCGGATTGGGCGCTTACCGTGACAGGCAACAACAGGCCGAGCAGGATCAGCCCTGACAAAACGGCTGGAATTTTCATGTAGAATGCAAACGTGGTTTTCATCTTCATCCATCAATGTGACCAGGCATCGCCTGTTTTCTCTTTCTGGTCAGAGTACAATCGGCGCCAGCGAATAACTTTTTCCAATATTAGGAAATTTACCCTCAAACGCCAAATAATCTTTTATCGCCAAAAGCTTTTTGACACTGAATCAGGTTTTACTGTCACCAAAATTCCTGTTGGTAGTCAGTCGATCGCCTTCGAGGCATTATCTCGGGCATAATAGCGGTTTTCGAATTAACGGAGTTGGCTCGTGTATGACGTTTTTCAGGTAGCGGCAACGCTGGTGATCGCGTCGGTCTGCTGGTACATCATTCCAAAACTGATGTCGTCCAGAAGTATCGGCACCCTGATTTCAGACGATTATCACCCGATGGTCGTTTCCGCCGGGCGCTGGCTGATCATGCTGGTTACGGTGATCGTAGTCATGCGCGTTTTCGGTTTCAGCGCGGGCGAAGTGCTGGCCAGCCTGTCCGCGTTCGCGCTGGTGGCCGCGGTCGCTTTTTTCGCCTACTGGAGCGTGCTCAGCAACGGTCTTTGCTCGCTACTGCTCTACCTGTTCCAGCCCTTTCGGATCGGGGACTGGATCGAGATGCGCGAAAACGAAAACAATATCGTCGCCGCCGGCAAGGTCACCGGGATCAACCTGATTTACGTCAGCCTGAGCAACCACGACGACAAAGACGTCGAAAACGAATTCCAGATACCGACCAACCTGATGTTTCAGCGCACCATCCGCGTGGTGCGCGGCGAGGATACCAAGAGTCTCGGCCGGCATTACGTCGAACATCATGGCAAGCCGGCCGCCCCCCGACGCAAGCCCAAGAAAAGCGCCGCCGCCGCGAGATGAAATAGCAAATCGGGGTAGATCACAGTTTTTGCTAATACTAGAATAAACTGTGATCCGCCCCCGACTTCTCTTTGGCTTGCATCTTCTGGTCGAATGGACTTTGGAATCCGTCGACAGGACGGGACCGGGATAATCCAAATTCACGGTTAATCCCCACGGAGCAACTACAATCAGTGCATTGCGACCGATCGATGCGATCGTGACAGTAGCGGGCCCGATAAACCGTAAATCAGATTAATTCAAGTGCTCAAGAGTTTTTCCCCGATCATTATCCTGTTAATCGCGGCCTTTTACGGTTACCAGAAGTATCCGCTTCTGCCCGTTTCCGCCTCGATCGGGATTACTTACCTGATCTACATGCTGGCGATCATCGTCGCCGGGTTGAGCATCCGTTTCAGCCGCAACGTGGTATTTTATTATGCCCTGTTAATAATGGTCACCAACCTGGCCTTGCGTTCAGGCTGGGCAAATGGCGATCTGGGCTACGGTCTCCTTTCCGCGATCCTGCCGCTGCTGCTGGTGACGTTAACCATATTGCCCGACCGGGGTGTTATCAGCGCCAAGGCAATCCCCGCTTACGCCATATTGTTGCTGGCGGCTACCTTTACCGTGATCGTGGCGACCATGTCGCCCGCCTGGGCGACCTATCTCGTACTCACCGACTGGGTGCCTGCCAGGTATTTCGACTGGACGGGGCAGGCGCAATCGGTGTTGATCGTCTCCTTCGCGGCGCTTTATATCATGCTAACGTTGGCCACCTTGAATCCCTCGCTCTACCTGGCGGCAGGTTGCGGGATTTTGTTCACGCTCGCCACCCAACTGCATTTCGGTGGAGAAGAGCGCAGCCTGAACGTGTTCAGCGGTGCGGCGCTGTTAATGTGCCTGTATGCGATCATGCAGGAAACCTGGCGCATGGCTTACCTGGACGAGTTGACCGGATTGCCGGGTCGGCGTGCGCTCGGCGAGAAGTTGCAACGCATAGGCGGCACCTACTCGATAGCCATGCTCGACGTCGATCATTTCAAGAAGTTCAACGATAACTACGGGCACAGCGCGGGCGATACCGTGTTGCGCATGATCGCATCGAAAATGAGCAAGGTATCGGGTGGCGGATTGCCTTATCGCTACGGTGGAGAAGAGTTCACGATACTATTCAGCGGCAAGAACAGGCAGGAGGCCGCCCGGCACCTCGAAAACCTGCGCGAGGAAATCGCGAATAAACCTTTTATCATCAGACGCGCGGGCAGAAGACGCGATGACAAAACGGGTAGTCCGGACACGAACAAATCGATCAGGATTACCGTCTCTATCGGTTTTGCCGAGTCGAACAAGAAAGTGCTGTCGCCCTGGGATGTCGTGAAACTCGCGGACCAGGCGCTTTATCGCGCCAAGGGCAAAGGGCGAAACTGTATCAGCGAGTAGGTAAACCCGATTAACCTGGTTGTTAACTTCAGGCGGAGCCGGACGAAGCGACAACATGACGGATCATCGCGTCTACCGCGGCACTGGCATGACCCGAATTGCGG
>JAOTUD010000028.1 GCA_029864065.1 Gammaproteobacteria bacterium
ATAGAAACCCGCGCATCTCGGTCGGTCGTCGATACAGGCCTGATCCGGAGGCGAGGGTAACTCACCGGATAAGTCGGCGGAGACGCTTCGGCTCGACGCCGTCATCGACGATCTGTCGGCAGCCGTTAAAGTTCGCGAACGACCATAGCTCGTCGCGCAGCGTTTCGTAAAACGCCTCGTCGACCCGGCGCTCGATGTGCAGCGCTCTTATCTCGAGCGTACCGGTTGCGCGATGCGCCTTGCAGTCGACGCGCCCGACGAAGCGATCGCGATACAGGATCGGCAGGCAAAAATAGCCGTACACACGTCTGGATTCGGGCAGGTAACATTCGATCTGGTAGTCGAAATCAAATATTTCCCGTCCGCGCTGGCGCTGGATGATGGCGTTGTCGAAGGGCGATAATATGCGCGACCGGGCGGTGCTGCGCGGTGCCCTGTTTTCCAGCAGTACAGGATCGAGGTAGAGGATCATGCCGTTGCCCGGGTCTACCCGGGTCAGCGACCCTGCTTCGATTCTCGATTCGAGTTGCCTGCTGACGGCGTCGCGCAGTTTATGCCCCTTGCGCAGGTAGGTCATCGACCTGAACGAGGCAAAGCCATGCGCGCGCAGGGCGGTATCGACCAGGTAAGCTGCATACTCGTCCATGGTCGGCGTGCCGGTATCGACCCAGCCGGGCAGCACCCGCTCGGGAAGGTCGTAGACTTTCTGAAAGCCGTCGCGCGAACTCACCATCAGCTCGCCCTGCATGAACAACTGCTCGAGCGCCTGCTTGGCCGGTTTCCACTCCCACCAGCCGCCGCCGCGGTGATCCGGGTCGCTGAAGTCGCGGGCGCGCAAGGGACCATCGGCCTCGATTCGTCCGAGAATTTCCTGCCTGAGCTTGCGATCGCAGTCCTGGAACCAGCCGCGCTCGCCGTTCACTTGCGCCATGCGCGGCAGCGCGAAGCGGTAGTCGCGCATCGGCAACCACGCGGCGGCATGAAACCAGTATTCGAAAAGCTTGCGCTCGTTGACGAGCTGGTCGAGAAATTTCGGTTGATAATTGCCGACCCGCGACCACAACACGTGATGATGCGCGCGCGCCACCACCGCAATGGTGTCTATCTGCACATAGCCGAGCTGCTCGATAGCGCGTAACGTGGCCTGCTTGCCGCGGCCAAACGAGCTGGATCCGAGCAAACCCTGTCGATGCAGCGCGATGCGCCTGAGTTTAGCTGCCAGTGACATAATCTGCGGCGGTTTAAAACGGGGATTGTACTGCAGTCGCGCCTATTGCTTAAACCAGCGCTTGCGCAACGCGGTAATCACCTTGTTCGGGTAAATGTTTTTACCGAGGCTGCCGTTGTAGCGCGCCAGCGCACGCCCGAGATTGTCGGGCTCCATATCGATGTAATAGCGCAGGATGGTACAGCCCATGCGCAGGTTGGTGCGAATCTTGAACAGGTTCTTATCGGAAATGCCGATTTCGTTGAGCCAGAACGGCATTATCTGCATCAGTCCGCGCGCGCCGGAGACGGAGATAGCGAACTTGTCGAAGCGGCTTTCGACCTCGATAATGGCAAGCACCAGTTCGGGCTCGATGCCGACACGCCGCGCTTCGTAATGCACTTGCTTGAGCAGTTCGATGCGTGTCTTCGGATCCGCCACGAAGTTTTCCAGCCGCCGCGACATGTCGAGCAACCACACCTGGGCGTCGAAGCGGTCCTCGAATCCGGCATCCGATTCGATCGCCTCCTTGAGCAGCTTGCGCAGCTCCGGGTCGGTTGAAGCGCCAGCCGGATAAAACGCTGCCGTGATCAGCAGCGGCAGGATGAATAGGGTGGTAACGAGGTTTGTGCGGGAATTCATTGCCGGGAGGAAAGTGTTTTTTCAATGAATGAAGTTAATTCGTCGAGCGGCAAATCCTGCGCGGCCGCGTCACGGCGGCCCTTATACTCGAACTGTCCTGCGCTCAGTCCGCGCTCGCTGAAAACCACGCGCCGCGGCACCCCGATCAGCTCCATATCGGAAAAAATCACCCCGGGACGCAACGGGCGGTCATCGAGCAGCACGTCCAGCCCGCGTGCGATGCAGCCATCGTAAAAATCATCGGCGGCCTGCCTGACCAGATCCGACTTGTGGTAATTGATCGGGCAGATCGCGAGCTGGAAAGGTGCCAGGGCCTCGGGCCAGATGATGCCGTGCTCGTCATGGTTTTGTTCGATGGCGGCCGCGACCACGCGCGTGACGCCGATCCCGTAGCAACCCATGAACGGGACGACCGCCTTGCCCTGTTCGTCGAGTACGGTCGCCTGCATGGATTCCGAGTACTTCTGGCCGAGTTGAAAGATATGCCCGACCTCGATACCGCGCAATATCCTGAGCCGGCCCCTGCCGTCCGGGCTGGGATCGCCGTCTACCACGCTGCGTATGTCGGCGACCTCCGGTTCGGCGCAATCCCGTCCCCAGTTAGCGTGGATATGATGTTTGTCGTTCTGGTTGGCGCCGCAAACGAAGTCGCTTAGCCGGGCGGCGCTGCGATCGACATAGGTGCGGATACCGATGCCGATCGGGCCGATAGAACCGATATCGCTGCCAAGTCGCTTTTTTATCTGTTCGGGCTGCGCCAGGCGCAGCGGACTTGCCACGCCGTCGAGGTGACCGGCCTTGAGCGCGTTGAGTTCGTGGTCACCGCGCAACACCAGGGCCACCAGTCCGCCATCGGCCCCTTCGGCGATCAGGGTTTTCAGGCACTGGTGCGCGCTTACGCCGAGCCCGGAGGCGAGATCCGCGATGCTGTGCATGCCCGGGGTGTCGACGGTTTGCATCGCCGCGTCGGGCGCCGCGCGCTCGCCATCCTGGGGCAGCGCCTCGATCGTTTCTATGTTCGCCGCGAAGTCACCCTGGTCCGAAAATGCGATCGCATCTTCGCCGGATTCGGCGAGCACGTGAAATTCCTGCGAAGTACTGCCTCCGATTGCGCCGGAATCCGCGCTTACGGCTCGATAGTCGAGACCGAAGCGATCGAAAATCCTGACATAAGCCTGGTCCATGATATCGTAGGAACGCTGCATTGCGTCCCTGTCGAGATCGAAGGAATAGGCATCCTTCATGATGAATTCGCGCGATCGCATGACACCGAATCGAGGCCTGATTTCGTCGCGAAACTTGGTTTGAATCTGGTAAAAATTAAGCGGCAACTGGCGGTAGCTGTTCACCTCGCGACGGAAGATATCGGTGATGATCTCCTCGTGCGTGGGGCCGATGCAGGCATCGCGCTGGTGCCGGTCCTTGAGGCGCAGCAATTCGGGTCCGAACTGGTCCCAGCGCCCGGATTCCTGCCACAGTTCGGCGGGCTGAAACGAGGGCATCAACAGTTCGAGCGCCCCGGCCCGGTTCATCTCCTCGCGGACGATTTGCTCGACCTTGCGCAGTATGCGCAGGCCCAGCGGCAGCCAGCTGTAAATACCGGCCGCGTGCCTGCGGATCATCCCCGCACGCAGCATCAATTGGTGGCTGACGATCTCGGCGTCTACCGGGGTTTCTTTGAGGGTTGCCAGGTGGAAGCGGGAGGCTCTCATGAGTATTCAAACACCTTGGTGTTGCACCGGTCGAATCAGATTCGGCGCATTATAGAGATTCCACGTCTGGTTTACAGGAAATTTACCGGGGCCGCCGCTTATTGGCAGAATTGCTCGATATCCGCCTCGGCCTGTGTCTTGCGCTCGTTGATCTCTTCCGTGGTCATGTAGCGCGTGCTGCCGTCGGCAGCCCTGAGTTTTATACGACTGCTACGACCGATCACCTGGAGGTCTTCCCGCGCATTGTCGCAGGCTATCTTTGCCTGATCCTCGGGAACGGTTTCTCCGTTGTTCGCGGCTGTCGTGGAACTACCTGCGGGCGCCTCGGAAGCACCGGGAGCAGACAGGCGCGGCAAAGCCTTGCCGGGATTGCTGGGCGCAGACTGCACGCGGACATTCTCGGTTTTGGCTGCTACCGGTGGCGCGTCGCCGTAATAAACATTGCCTTCTTCGTCAACCCACTTTTTTATTGCCCCGGCGTGAAGCGGCATCGACACCAGCAGAGTCAGGTAAATCAGATAACGCATGTCATCCCCTGTTTTCCCTTTAATTTCGATAGTTTACGAATCCAAAGAATAGTTGTCATCCAAATATTTACCATCTTTTTTTAAAGTTCTTCGTTAGATTTTCGGCCGTTTTCTACGCGTCTCATCAAACAAATTTATCTCTCCTGTAGGTATTAATAAAAATAATATATAATATTCGCCCGTTAATTGGGCTTATGCACGCAATGAGCGATCGCAGACTCAAGGTTTTCCATACCGTGGCCAAGCTTTTGAGCTTTACCAAAGCCGCCGAAGCCTTGCACATGACCCAGCCCGCGGTAACCTTCCAGGTACGCCAGCTCGAGGAATACTTCAATACCCGCCTGTTCGACCGCACCCATAACAAGGTCAACCTGACCGCTGCAGGGGAGAAGGTGTCCGAGTTTGCCGAACGCATTTTCGACCTCTATGCAGAAATGGAGAACTCGGTGCGCGACCTGACCGGCGAAATCAGCGGCGCGTTGACGATCGGGGCCAGCACCACGATCGCAGAGTACATGCTGCCGGCGCTACTGGGCGAGTTCAAAAACCGTTACCCCGACATCAACCTGCGCCTGAAGGTATCCAATTCCGAGGGCATCGTTTCGATGGTGGAGCATAACGTAATCGATCTTGGCGTGGTCGAATCATCGGTCAGTAACAAGAACCTGATTGTCGAGGTCTGTCACGATGATCAACTCGTGGTGGTCGCGGCGCCGGACCATGAACTCGTCAGGCGGGGAGGTAAGGTCAAGGCGGCGGAGATCCTGAAATATCCGTTCGTCAGCCGCGAGGAGGGTTCGGGTACGCGGGATGTCATCACACAGTACCTCGTCGATCAGAAGGTGAACCCCAATGAAATGAATCTCTGCCTCGAACTGGGCAGTCCCGAGGCGATCAAGGGCGCGGTCGAGGCCGGGATGGGAATTACGATAATTTCCCGTTCGATCATCGACAAAGAGCTTAAACTGAATACACTTCGTCATTTACAGCTTGATCCGCCTCTGAGCCGGCCTTTCTCGTTCGTGCGTCAGCGACAGAAGTTCCGCGTCACGGTAATGGAAGAATTGCTCGAGTTTGCGCAAGCCTATTTCAAGAAAAACGGTTAGATTGAGGCCCCGGTCCCGGTCGGTAGTTTGGTAGATCATGTTTGAAATTCTGCTCCAGTGGTACAACCGTCACTTCACCGATCCGCAGACGGTGATCTTTGCGTTTATCCTGGTTGTCGGCGCGCTGCTGATTTTCGTCCTCAATACTACCTTGATGCCGATTCTGATCGCGATCATTATCGCTTACCTGGCCGAGGGGCTGGTGGCCTTGCTGCACAAAATCAGCCTCGGCCGAACCGTCGCGGCGAGTATCGTGACCATGCTCATGATCGCTACAATCATCCTGGTGTTTTTTGTGCTGCTACCGCTGCTGTCAAAACAGATTAGCGAGCTTTTTCGCGAAATGCCGAACATGCTCGCCCAGGGGCAACGATTGCTGCTGCAATTGCCCGAGCAGTATCCCGACTATGTCTCCGCCAGCCAGATCGAGGAAATCCTGACCCTGGCGCGCACCGAGCTGACCGCGTTTGGCCAGCGCGTGGTCAGCCTATCGCTGGCTTCGGTGGTGGGGATTATCACCTTCCTGGTGTACATGATCCTGTTACCGCTGATGGTATTTTTCTTTTTGAAAGACAAGGACATCATACTAACCTGGCTGGCCGATTTCTTACCCGAGGAGCGCCGCCTGTTGCGCGCCGTCTGGGCCGAACTCGATATCAAGATCGCCAGTTACGTGCGTGGCAAGGTGATCGAGGTTTTGATCATCTGGGCCGCCAGTTACGTTGCTTTCGCGGTAATGGGCCTCAATTACGCGGTGCTGCTGAGTCTCGCGGTGGGCCTGTCGGTAATCATCCCCTATGTTGGCGCGACGGTAGTCACGATACCGGTGGCGCTGATCGCATTTTTCCAGTGGGGATTCACGTCCGAATTCGGCTGGTTGATGGCAATTTACGGGTTTATCCAGTTCCTGGACGGTAACCTGCTGGTGCCGTTGCTGTTTTCCGAGGTAGTCAACCTGCACCCGGTTGCAATAATCGTGGCGGTCGTATTCTTCGGCAGCCTGTGGGGGGTATGGGGCGTGTTCTTCGCGATTCCGCTGGCGACGCTAATCCAGGCAATCCTCAAGGCCTGGCCGACCGAGGAAATGATCGCGGAATAAACTCCCCTCGCAACCAGGGCCCCGGCCCCGGGTTACACTTATCGCAGGAATAGCTTCAAAATGCCGGGGTTTCTTTATAACATACGCCCCTTGACGAGCCACGGGGCTACAGAGGTTATCCATGTTTAAAGGCAGTATCGTGGCATTGGTCACTCCAATGCTGAGCAACGGCGATGTTGATTACACGCAACTCGAGGCCCTGATCGATTTTCATGTGCGCGAGGGCACGGATGCCGTGGTTATTGCCGGTACCACCGGCGAATCGGCTACGCTCAGTCCGCGCGAGCACTGCGAACTCTTACAGCGCAGCTACGAAATTATCGGCCAGCGCATGCCGATGATTGCGGGCACCGGTGCTAATTCGACCGCGGAAGCCATAGAACTTACCCGCTGCGCCAAAGAGAGTCGGGCGGAAGCCGCGTTGCTGGTGACTCCTTATTACAATAAACCGACGCAAAAAGGTTTGATCCTGCATCACCAGGCGATCGCCAGCGCCGTCGATATACCCCAGATTCTTTACAATGTTCCCGGGCGCACGGCATGCGATATGCTGGCGGACACGGTTGCCGAGCTGTCCAGGGTCGACAATATCGTTGGCATCAAGGAAGCCACCGGAAGCATGGACCGGCTTGCCGATATCAAGCGCCAGGTAAGCGACGATTTTGCGCTACTCACCGGCGACGATTCGACGACCTGCGAATTCATTCTAAACGGTGGGCATGGCGCGATATCGGTCACGGCTAACGTCGTGCCGGCCAAAATGGCCAGAATGTGCCGCCTCGCCGCGGAGGGTAAGGCGCAGGAGGCGCGCGCCGCGGATGCCGAAATAGCCGATCTGCATCGCCTGTTGTTTATCGAATCCAATCCTATCCCGGTTAAATGGGCGGTTTCGCAAATGGGTTTCGGCGAATTGAACCTGCGGCTGCCGATGACGGTGCTTTCGGAGGAACATCAGCCGCTGCTCAGACAGGCGCTGGTAGCCTGCGGTGCACTATGAGAGATATGCAAGCGGCGGCGCTGTTGATCCTGGCCGCCCTGATAACCGGCTGCCAGAGCGGTATCGATCAACGCTACCTCGAAGCGACGCTGGAGAAACCCCTCGAGCTGCCACCCGACCTGATCGAGGTTGACGCGCAATCCAGGTTCGAATTGCCGGCCGGCATTTCCGGTGACGACGTCAATGTCCGTGACAAGATCCCCGTGCTCGCCAACGTCGACTCGATTCGCCTCGAGGGCGGTGCCGACCTGTACTGGCTTAGCGTCGAGGAGCCGATCGACAACCTGTACCAGAAGGTGAAAGATTTCTGGGCTTCGGAGGGCTATCGTCTGAGCGTAGACGAGCCCGTCATCGGGGTGATGCAGACGGAATGGATCTTCAGAAAGCAGGGAACCAAGGAGGATTCGGAAGGCTGGCTTTCAAAGCTGTTTGGCAACGATGACCTGAGCGCAAGCCAGGACCAGTTCAGGACCAGGATCGAGCGTGGCGAGGGGGGCAGAAACCGGATCTACATCGCCCATCGGGGTACCGAGTATGTCTACGTATTCGAGGGCAAGAACGAAAGCGTTACGCCGCTCGCGGAGGACGATAACCGGTGGCGCTTTCGCCAGCCGGAGCCGGAGCTTGAAGTCGATATGCTGTCGAGGCTGATGATTTATCTGGGCTTGCAGCGGGCGCAGGTAAAACAGCAGCTGGCCGGCGTCAAATTATTCAAACCCAGGGCGTTCATGCAAATTGATGTCGAGGAGAACTCGCCGTATCTGATACTGAAGGATCCCTATCAAATAGCATGGAACAGGATTTATCACGAGCTCGAGCGGTTGGGTTTCGATATCGTCTATGCAAATTTCGATACCGGGATCGGGATTGGCGAGAAAGGGATCATAACCGTAACCACCGACGTGATCGAAAGTGCCAGTAAAGGGGGTTTCTTTTCATTGTTCGGATCGTCGCAAGAAACGCGGCAAAAGAATATCACGCTGGTGCTTTCCGAGGAGAGCCATGAATTGACTCGTGTCGAGATCGAGAACGAAGCGGGCGATCTCGATACCACCCCGGAGGGGGTCGAGTTTCTCAAACTGTTATATCAGCAGATCAGGTAGCGCATATGAGAATTGCGTCGCTGGGTAGTGGCAGCCGGGGCAACGCGACGCTGGTACAGCACCAGGACACCACGTTGCTGATCGACAACGGTTTTTCGCTGAAACAGTTCACGCAGCGCCTGCAAAGGCTCGAAATCGAACCGCAGGTCATCGACGCGGTCCTGCTGACCCATGAACACGGCGATCACAGCGGCGGTGTGCAACGGCTGTGCGCCAGCCATGGAATCCCTCTGTGGACCGCAGTCGGCACCGCGCGCACGGCGCTGGAGCCCGGTTTCGAATACAACAAGCTGGTCGCGGGTGAAGCCGTCAAGATCGGTGGCATCGAGGTGTTGCCGGTCACGGTGCCGCATGATGCCAGCGAGCCTTTGCAGTTCATTTTCCGCCAACTGGATAACGGCAAGCGCCTCGGCGTGTTAACCGATACCGGCCACATCACCAGCCATATCGTCGCGGCCTTCGATCGCCTCGATGGACTATTGCTGGAGTTCAATTACGACCTCGATATGCTCGAAAGCGGGCCCTACCCGGCAATGCTCAAGCAGCGCGTCGGAGGTGATCACGGACACCTGTCGAACGATCAATCGATGGATTTGCTGCGCCAGATAGACACCAGCAGCCTGGTGTGCCTGATCGCCGCGCATATTTCCGAGAAAAACAATGCGCGCCACCTGGTCGATAAACTGATTCGACAGCTGGATAAAGTTCCGGAGCCGGTGCTCGCGGACCAGGAAGCAGGCTTCGGCTGGATTAACGTCTAGCCCTTATTTGCATCCTTGTCGTACTCGATCAACGCGTAGGCCGAGTGGTTGTGAATCGATTCGAAATTTTCCGATTCGAGCACGTACTGGCGAATACGATCGTCCTTGTTTAGCTCACCGGCAATGTCGCGCACCATGTCTTCGACGAATTTCGGGTTGTCGTAGGCGCGCTCGGTGACGTATTTTTCGTCGGGGCGTTTCAGCAGACCGTAGAGTTCGCAGGAAGCCTGTTTTTCGACGATATCGATCAGTTCCTCGATCCAGATGAACCCGCTGGTCTTGGCATTGAGCGTAACGTGCGAACGCTGGTTATGGGCGCCGTAATCGGATATTGATTTGGAACATGGGCACAGGCTGGTGACCGGGATCTGCACCTTGATACGGGTACTGGTCACGCCCGAATTGATCTCCCCGATCAGCGATACCTCGTAATCGAGCAGGGATTCGACGCCCGAGATCGGCGCCTTTTTGTTCACGAAATACGGGAAATGCATCTCGATGTAGCCAGACTCCGCCTCGAGCAGTTCGGCCATTTCGCGCAGCATCTCGTTGAAAGAGGTATAGGATATTTCCTTTTCGTGATCATTCAGAATTTTCACGAAACGCGACATGTGGGTGCCCTTGAACTGGTGGGGCAGAAACACGAACATGCTAAAGGTCGCGATCGTGTGCTGCTGGCCGTCGGTACGGTCTTTTACGATCACCGGATGCCGAATGTCCTTGATACCGACCTTGTTGATGGCAAGTTCGCGGGTATCGGCAGTTCCCTGCACGTCGGGAATTGACGCAACGGTCGTGGTGGCGGTTTCACCATTCATGGCTTGATCCAGTTACGAGCCCCGTGCAGCTCATTGCAGTGCCGTGAATGAGTGATAGAGCAGGTTGATAATTTTGGCATGCTAATAACCAAGCAAAACAGTCGGGTATTATACTGCGGAGTTGGTTTAAGGCAAATAGTCATAATGGCTATTATCCCAATTACGATAGCGGATAGCGATAACAGGATATATGGAGATCAAAACGAGCGGCACAACGGCGTCGTGGCGAAAGCGTCAATTTCGCCGTCGAGGCTGAACCAGCCGTTAGCGGGCCGGACTCAGGAGGTCGGTGGTATCGTTATTGTTATTGTGATTTAAGCGGGGGAAACGTCTTCGGCCTGCGGGCCCTTGGCGCCGTCGGTAACCTTCATCGTCACCGTCTGACCCTGCTGAAGCGTCTTATGCCCTTCAGCCTGTATCGCGCTGTAATGTACGAAAACGTCTTTTCCACCTTCTTGTGAAATAAAGCCATAGCCTTTGGCATCGTTAAACCACTTAACCGTGCCTGTTACTGTTTCAGACATAATTTTACTCTGCAGCTTGGTTAAATTTATCCGGTTTCACAACCCGGCACGCCTCATTGTAGGGGAATCGCAGGGCGGAAGCCATTATTTAAACGGCCATGCAGCGCCAAAAACGGCAAGAATCGGCTAATTTCAGCGCAAATTCCGGAGGCTTCAGGTCCCGCTAAATCCGGTGATCGCGTCGCGTATCGTGGCGGGATCGAGCCCGTAATCCTGCAGTATTTCCTGCCGGCTACCCTGCGAAGGGAAAAAGTCGTCGAGGCCGAGGCGCAGCAACGGCACCTGCAGTTGCTTTCGATTGAGAAACTCGAGCACCGCCGAACCGGCCCCGCCGGCAATACTCGCGTCTTCGAGCGTAACCAGGTAATCGTGGCTCGCGGCCAGGCTTTCGACCAGCGATTCATCGATTGGCTTGATAAAACGCATGTTGACCAGGCTCAGGTCGAGTTCCTCGGCGATCGGCCGGGCGATATCGAGAAGACTGCCAAAAACCAGCAGCGCGGTCCTGTTGCCCTCGCGCACCGGCAACGCCTTACCGATCTCGGCGAGATCGTCGATGTTTACCGCCTCGGGTTGCGCCGTGCTATCCCGCGGATATCGCACCAGGGCGGGCCCGGGGTAGTGGTAGGCCGTGTTGAGCAGGGTAAACATGTCTTCCGCGTTCGCCGGCGCCATCATGATGATGTCCGGAATACAGCGGCAGTAGGCAACGTCGAAATTCCCGGTATGGGTCGCGCCGTCCGCGCCGACGATTCCGGCGCGATCGACGGCGAAGGTCACGTCGAGACCCTGCACCGCGACATCATGGACGAATTGATCGTAGCCGCGCTGCAGGAAAGTCGAATAAATAGCCACCACCGGTTTGAGCCCCTCGCGCGCCATGCCGGCCGCCAGCGTGACCGCATGCTGCTCGGCTATGCCGACGTCGTGGTAGCGGTCGGGCATTTCCTCGGAAAACCTGACGAGCCCCGAGCCCTCGCGCATCGCCGGCGTAATCGCGTGCAGGCTGGTATCGCTGGAGCCCTTGGCAACCAGCCAGTCGGAGAAAACGCTGGTATAGGATTGTGTACCCGGCTTGCTCGACGACCTGACGTCCCCGGTCTCGGGATTAAAGGGTCCGACGCCGTGAAACTTGCAGGCGTCCTCTTCCGCGGGCGGGTAGCCCTGGCCCTTGCGCGTGACGATGTGCAGCATTCTGGGGCCGGACAGGTGCTGCAGGTTGCGAATCAGGGATAGCAGGTCTTTCAGATTATGCCCGTCGATGGGACCAAAGTACGAGAACCCGAGTTCTTCGAACAGCGTTCCCGGTGTGACCATGCCCTTGACGTGTTCCTCGGCGCGTTTTGCCAGCTCCCAGGCGCTGGGGATGCGTCGCAACACCTTTTTGCTGCCGGAACGCAGGCTGGAGTAAATCTTTCCCGACCAGATGCTGGACAGGTATTTCGACATCGCGCCGACGTTGGGCGAGATCGACATTTCGTTGTCGTTCAAAATTACCAGCAGGTCATTTTCGATCGCGCCGCCGTGGTTCAGCGCCTCGTAGGCCATGCCTGCGGTCATGCCACCGTCACCGATGATGGCAACCGTTTTACGGTCTATGCCCTGCGCGTTAGCGGCGATTGCCATGCCCAGGGCGGCGCTGATGGAAGTGCTCGAATGCCCGGCGCCAAAATGGTCGTACTCGGATTCGGTAATCTTCGGAAACCCGGATAGCCCGCCTTTCTGACGCAGGCTGGACATCCGATCGCGCCGCCCGGTCAGTATCTTGTGCGGGTAGCACTGGTGCCCGACATCCCAGACCAGGCGATCGTGAGGGGTGTCGAACAGGTAGTGCAGGGCGATCGTAATTTCGACCGATCCGAGGCCGGAAGCGAGATGGCCGCCGGTGCGCGCCAGGCTTTGCAACAGGAAGTCGCGAATTTCCTGTGCCAGTTCCGGCAGCTGGTTTTCTTCGAGCCCACGCAAATCGTCGGGACTGTCGATCTGCGCCAGTATCGGATATGTTTCGCTAATATTTTTCAATGGACTGTTATCCAGCACGGCGGCCTGCTCAATTTTTACGCTCGACGAACCACGCCGAAATATACCGTAAAATGTCGGCTTCCTCACCAAATATCGAGAGTGCCTGCAGCGCTTTTTGATGCAGTTCCCGTGCTTTCTCGAGCGACGCTTCGAGGCCGATTATC
>JAOTUD010000491.1 GCA_029864065.1 Gammaproteobacteria bacterium
CAAGAATATCTGACAGCACCGCGAAATCGTCGCCTTCCTTTATCAGGCCCATCGCGATTCCGGCAACCGGGGCCTTCAACGGCACGCCGGCATCCATCAACGACAGGCTGGCGCCACAGACGCTGGCCATCGACGATGAGCCGTTCGATTCGGTAATTTCGGAAACCACGCGGATTACATAGGGGAAATCGTCCGGATGCGGCATAACCGCCTGCACGCCGCGCTTGGCAAGCCGTCCGTGTCCGATTTCACGACGCTTGGGGCTGCCCACGCGCCCGGTTTCACCGACGCTGGACGGCGGAAAGTTATAGTGCATCATGAAATTTTCCTTGCGCGTACCTTCGATCGCATCGATAAGCTGTGCGTCGCGTCCGGTGCCAAGAGTCGTTACTACCAGCGCCTGGGTTTCACCGCGGGTAAACAGCGCCGAGCCGTGGGTACGCGGCAACACGCCGGTACGAATCGTGATCGGGCGCACGGTGGTGGTATCGCGACCATCGATGCGTTTTTCACCGGCGATAATGCGCCCGCGGACGATCGATTTTTGCAGTTTGCCAACCGCATCGCGCACGTCGCCTTCTGACGGCGAATCCTCGGCATCGCTGACCAGCGCGGCGACGACTTCGCCACGTATCTCGCTCAGTCGGTTCTGACGTTCCATCTTGTCGGCGATGGCGTAAGCCGCGGTAATCGCGGATTCGGCCTGGGTTTTGACCTTGTCGGCCAGGGATTCTTCGGCCCTGGGGGCTTCCCATTCCCAGGTTTCGACCCCTGCCTCGCTGGCAAATTCCTCGATTGCCTGGATCGCCGTCTGCATTTGTTCGTGACCGAAAACGACGGAACCCAGCATGACCGACTCGGACAGGCAATTCGCCTCGGATTCAACCATCAACACGGCGTTGCGGGTTCCGGCAACAACGAGATCCAGGTCCGATGCGGCAATCTGGCTCGCGGTCGGGTTAAGCACGTACTGGCCATCCACGTAACCAACCCGCGCGGCGCCGATTGGCCCGGTAAACGGTATTCCGGATACGGCAAGAGCGGCCGAGGTCCCGAGCAGGGCAAGTATGTCGGCGTCGACCTCGGGATTACTCGAGACGACGTTCGCGACGACCTGTACTTCGTTCATGAATCCCTTGGGAAACAGTGGTCGAATGGGTCGGTCAATCAGCCGGCAGGTCAGGGTTTCCTTTTCACTGGGGCGACCTTCGCGTTTGAAAAAACCACCGGGTATTCTACCCGCGGCATAAGTCTTTTCCTGATAATCGACGGTCAAGGGGAAGAAATCCCGTCCCGTGTCGGCTTTTTTTGCGCCGACCACGGTAACCATAACCACCGTGTCAGCCATGGTTACCAAAACGGCGCCGCTGGCCTGACGCGCTATTTCACCCGTTTCCAGCGTTACCTGATGCGCGCCGTATTGAAATGTCTTTTTGATTGGATTCACTATTTTCTCACTTGTTAACGACGCAGTCCGAGTTTACTGATCAAGTCTTTATAGCGCTGCTGGTTCCTGGATTTGAGGTAATCCAGCAGATTGCGACGCTGATTGACCATTTTCAGCAATCCGCGACGCGAATGATGGTCGTGGATATGCTGTTTGAAGTGCTCGGTAAGATGGCTGATCTGGTGCGACAACAGCGCGACCTGAACCTCGGGCGACCCGGTGTCACCCTGACTTTGCTGGTAATCAGCGATAACAGCAGCTTTTTGCTCAGCTGACATTGCCATGTACTAAACCTCGTGGCCCGAAAAAGGCTGGTATTCTACCTATCTGCGCAGGTGGTAACAAGGACTTTCACCGGAATAATCGGGGATATTCGAACGAAGCACCCCTGCCAGGCCTATCTTGCTGTATTCATTAGTCTTTTAGCCGTCAACTCGCCTTCCGCGGAGACTTCTCCGAGACCGATGAAAGCGGCATCGGGGGCAACCAGTCGGTACAGACCAGCCGTCATCGAATCGGTGAGCGTTATCTTCTTACCTTGCCTGATATCGGTGCTCGATGCGGCATCGAGATTAAGTTCCGCGAAGCGGTTGAGCGCCACCGTCACCGGCTGCAGCAGGCGGTCGAGATGTTCCGTTCCCTGCTGTGCCAGTAACTCGAGTTGCGCGATCGTCACCGCATCCGCCGCCAGCAAATGGTCGACGGCAACGCGGCGCAGGGCGGCAATATGCGCGCCGCAGCCGAGACCGGCACCGATATCCTCGGCCAGGGTTCTGATGTAAGTTCCCTTGGAACAACGCACCTCGATTTCGAGGCAGCCGTCCGCGCAAGACAGCAGCGTCAATTCGTGAATCTCTACTCGACGCGGTTTACGTTCGACCTGCCTGCCTTCGCGCGCGATCTGATATAGCCGCCGGCCCTCGTGCTTGAGGGCCGAATACATCGGCGGAACCTGGTCGATCTGGCCGACAAACCGTTCCAGCACCCGCTGCAGCTGTTCGCTATCGACGCTTACCGGTCGCGTTTCGATGACTTCGCCCTCGGCGTCTCCGGTGCTCGTTTTCTGACCCAGGCGACAGCTGGCACGGTATGTCTTGCTTGCATTCAGCAGGTAGCTGGAGAACTTGGTCGCCTGGCCCAGGCATATCGGCAGGACCCCGGTAGCCAGCGGGTCGAGACTGCCGCAATGACCCGCCTTGCGTGCGCGGTAAAGGCGACGCACCTGCTGCAGCGCATGGTTCGAACTGCGATCCAGCGGCTTGTCGAGAATCAGTACCCCGTCGATATCCCGATATTTGCCCGGGTCTCGCCTGGCCATCACTGGCTGGCTTTATTCTTGTCGCTGGCGACCGCGGAATCGATCAAATCCGACAGCTGGCGCCCGCGGATATCGGTGTCATCGTAGATAAAACTCAACTTTGGCGTCACCCTGGACTTGAGCTGCTTGCCGATTTCGCGCTGCAGGAATCCGCTCGCCCGGTTCAGTGCCTCGAGGCAGCCATCGGCATCTTCCGCGCTCAATACGCTGAAAAACACCTTCGCGTAGGCGAGATCCTTGCTGACCTGCACCTCGAGTATGCTGGGCGCTGCCAGGCGCGGGTCCTTGAGACCGCTCTGGATCAACCTGGCAAGCTCTCGCTGAATCTGTGATGCCAGCC
>JAOTUD010000492.1 GCA_029864065.1 Gammaproteobacteria bacterium
ACGTTGTTCAGCAGCGCGTAATTGCAGACATCGGCCCAGCCGACCTCGTAGGCCTCGGTGAAACCGCACCAGGCGACGCCGTCGAGCTCGCCGGTCTGGATTGCGACCTCGATGTCGTCCCACGGCAGGGTGATCGGAATCAGGCCGTAGCGCGACAGGAACTTGCCCGCGGTCGGCACGCCGAACACGCGCTTGCCCTTCATGTCGGCCAGCGAGCGGATCGGCTCCTTGGTGAAGATGTGCAGCGGATCCCAGGCGCCGGCGCTGATCCACTCGACATTCTTGACCTCGCCGTAGGCTTCCGCCCAGATTTCATCGAGGCCGTAGTACTTGAACAGTACCGGCAGGTCGAGGCTGTAGCGCGTCGAGAACGGGAAGTAACCGCCGAACACGCTGATGTCGACCGGCGAGGCCATGGTCGCGTCGTCGCTCTGCACCGCGTCGATGGTGCCGTTTTGCATGGCGCGAAACAGTTCGTCCGTCGCCACCAGCTGGTCCGCGTAGTAAAGCTCGATTTCCATTTTGCCGTACGCGGCCTTGTTGAAGGCCTCGATCTGCGGCAGGATGACGTGCGCGCCCAGCGGGGCGCCGGAGTAGGTCTGCAGGCGCCACTTGATCGGGTTGGTCGCGGAATAGGCGTAAGGCGCGGTGCCAGCCGCGAGGATACCGGCGACGCCGGTGCCCGCCTTCTTGACGAAACTGCGACGGCTGTTGTCTTGCGGTTTGGTTGGTTTGTTGTCTTCTTTCATTGTCTCAGGCTCCTAGGGTTGTGACTGCACTAAATTTTCGCATAGATCTCATGCTGTTGTCCTGCCGTCATCGAGTACGGACGTATTCAGGCAACCACATGGCGATCTGCGGAAAAACCATGACCAGGACCAGTGCCAGCGTCATGACCATGACAAAAGGGATAATCGACCGATAGATATCCATCAGCGAAATTTCGGGTGGCGCCATCGCCCGCATCAGGAACAGGTTGTAGCCGAACGGCGGCGTCATGTACGCGATCTGGCAGGTGATCGTATAGAGCACGCCGTACCAGATCGGATCGAAGCCGAGCAGCTTGACCAGCGGCACGTACAGCGGCGCGACGATGACCAGCATCGCGGTGTCGTCGAGAAACATGCCCATCACCAGGTAAGACAGCTGCATCATGATCAGTACTTCCCACGGCGTCAGGTGCCAGTTGGTGATGAACAGCGACTCGATCGCGCGCGCCGCGCCGATGCCGTCGAACACCGCACCGAAGCCGAGCGCGGCGAGTATCACCCACATGAACATGCAGGAGATGCCCAGCGTCTTGCGTATGGTTTCTTCCATCACCTTGCGGTTCAGGCGCCGGCGCACGAGGGCCGCGATCGTGGCCGCGGTCGCGCCGACCGCGGAACTTTCCACCAGGCTGGTGATGCCCATTACGAACAGGCCGGTCATGAAAAAGAAGATCAGGAACGGGGTGATGCCGGCGCGCAGCAGCTTGAGCTTTTCCTTCATCGGCATGTCGCGCTCCGCGCGCGAAACGGTCGGTCCGAGATGCGGTTGAAAATGGCAGCGCACGACGATGTAGATGATGAACAGCGCCGCCATCATCAGGCCCGGAATCGCGCCCGCCAGCCACAGCTGGCTGACCGGCTGGCGCGCGATCATGCCGTACAGCACTAGCACCACGCTCGGCGGCACCAGGATGCCGAGGGAACTGCCCGCCTGCACGACCCCGGTGATCATGATCTTGTCGTAGTTGCGCTTCAGCATTTCCGGCAGCGCGATGGTGGCGCCGATCGCCATGCCGGCGACGCTCAAGCCGTTCATCGCCGAAATCACCACCATCAGCAGGATGGTGCCGACCGCGAGGCCGCCCTTGAGGCCGCCGAACCAGACGTGGAACATCCGGTACAGGTCGTCGGCGATACCCGACTCGGCGAGGATGTAACCCATGTAAATGAACAGCGGCAGGGTTAACAGCGGGTACCAGTTGAACAGCTTGAAGGCCGCGTTGAACGGCATTTCGACGCCGCTCTCCCCCCACAGCAACAGCGCCGCGAGGGTGGTGACGACGCCGATCGCCGCAAACACGCGCTGGCCGGTGAGCAGCATCAGCATCATCGAGATGAACATGAAGATGGCAATGGCTTCGTAACTCATGACAGCTCGGTCCCTCTGGCCTTCGCCAGGTCCTTGAAAAAGGTCGAAATCGCCTGCAGCAGCATCAGCGCGATGCCGAGCATCATGATAACCTTGATCGGAATCATCGACGGATTCCACATCGAAAACTTGCGCTGGTCGATCTCGATCGCGTAGATCGTGCTCGAAACGGCGCCGATCAGCAGGCACACCAGGTAGGTCACCAGGAACAGCGCGGTAAAACAGTCGAGGCGCGCCTGGTTTTTCGGCGAAAAGCGCGAGTAAAGCAGGTCCATGCGCACGTGGCTGTCGAGCTGCATCGAGTAGGGGCCGCCGACGATGTAGTAGGCGGTTATCGTGAATTGCGCCATCTCGATGCACCAGGACAAGGGGATGTTGATGATATTGCGGGTGACGGCATCCAGCAGCAGCACGCCGATCATGACGAAGATCAGGTACATCGCCATCCGCCCGACCTTGGTCGACAGGTAGTCGACCACTCTGACGTAGTTGACGATTATTTTAGGCACCTTGACTGTCCCCCTTACCCCGAGTTCTTGTTATCTGGCCCGGAATCCACGAATCTCCTGCTGCGGATTTGCTAGTAAACAACCTGCACCCGGGCGTCCCGCAAATGCCTGGCAAGCTTGCCGCCAGGCGCCTGCTCGCACACCAGCGTATCGATTTGTTCGAATCCGGCGACCACGAAGGGTGCGACCTGGCCGAACTTCGACGAGTCTGCGAGCGCTATCCTGCGATCCGCGCGGCGCAGCATGGCCCTCGCCATTTGCGCTTCCTCGAAACTGTAATCCATCAGGCCCGCGTTGCCGTCGACTGCGGCAACGGTCAAAATTGCGAGATTGCCGTGAAACTGATCCAGTTGTTCCTGTGCCATGATACCGCAGGTTTGCCTGTTGTCTTCGATATAGTTCCCACCCAGCAAAAAAATGCTCGCCGTCCTGTTACCCGCGGCGATCACCTTGGCG
>JAOTUD010000493.1 GCA_029864065.1 Gammaproteobacteria bacterium
CCGCGATGCCGCGGGCCTGATGGTCAGTCGATAAATGCCCGCAGGGTCTCAGGAACCCTGCACCGCGCTGACGAAAATGATTTCGTCGAAATTACGATCCAGGGAGCGGCTGTTGAAATTTCGCATCGGCGTGCCACCGCTCCACAGAATCGACTGGCCGATTTCTACGGTGGTCTCGGGCGCCGCCAACCAAACGCTGGCGCCATTTTCCTCGACCCGGATATAGCTGTAACCCGCCGCGCTCATGGATTCGACCACCGTGCCGCGATGCGCCTGCGTTGCTGCTTCCGTTGCGGCCATTACCCGGTCGACGAAAAGTATCTGGCCGAATTCCCGGCCCAGCGCCTTGCTTTTGAAATTGGTCATGACGGCGTGGTCTCTCCAGGCAATCCGGTCGCCCGGTTTTGCGCCCGACATCGAGGTGGCCAGCCAGAAGACGGCGCCATCGATATCGACCTCGAGGTAAGAATAACCGCCGGCCATCTGGTTCGACATTACCGTGCCGGTGTTGCGCGCGGGCAGCGCGGAAACGGTTTCAACCGGAGCCGTTGTCTGCGCCTGTACCGCGTCGACTGGCGCGGTAGCGGTGCTCGAATTGGTCGATTCCGAGCATCCCGCGAGGTATGCGAGCATCAGCAACGCGAGCGCAACGACCCGTCTGGATTCCGAGGTATCTGGTTTCATTATTTTTATTCCGGTTAGATGATGAATGACGAGTGCGCAATTTTCGAGCCAGTCCAAATAAATTCCACTTAATCCGGGTATTTACCGACACCGCCTGGCTGAACGATAATTCTGCGATGCGGGATATTCCCGAATTCGGGAACAGAATCGAGCGGACGGCGGCTGACGCCAGTGGTTCCCTGCCGGGGCCCGGGGGTTTATTCCGGCTTCACTTTAGTCACCAGCCAGCCCTGATCCTTGGTCAGCGACGCCGGTCGAAACACGTCGACCTTCCGGAAAAACTGATCCACCATGTAGACGCGGCCGTCTTCGTCGACCGCGAGCCCCGCCGGCAGCATGAAACTGGCGGGACCGTAATTCGAATCGCGCCTGCCAACCGCCAGTAGCAGGCGTCCCTGCGGGTCGAAGATCTGGAAATTTCCGAACGCGGTATCGGCGACGTAGATATTACCGTCCTTGTCGGCGCCGATACCCTTGGGTCGCGAGAACTGCCCGCTACGCCGCCCCACTTCGCCAAAACTGCGCACGAAATCGCCCTGTTGGGTAAACACCTGGACCCTGAAATTGCCGCCATCGACAATATACAGGTTGCCGTCCGAGGAGATGGTGGCATCGCGCGGCAGGTTCAATTCGCCGTCCTTGTCGCCGCGCCTCGAAATCGTGCGCAGCAAGTCACCCGTTGTGGCGTCTATGACCGATACCTGGTGCCTTTCGCTGGCCACCCCGCCGGTATCGACGACGAAGATACGCTGGCCATCGGGGTCTACCGCCAAACCGGCGGGACGATCGAACATTCGGGGCTCGCCGAACTGCTGCAGAAAATTGCCGTCGCGGTCATACATCATCACCTGCTTGAGGGTCGCATCGCATACGTAGAGGTTGCCCCGGGCGTCCACGGCGACACCCATCGGCTTGACCAGTTGCCCGGGATCACGAATGCCGATTTCGAAGAAGCGCCCCTCGGGGACATCGAACGCGAGTACCTGACTGCTGATCGAGTCGCTGACAAAAACACGCCCCTGGTGCACCGCGACCCCGAAGGGCTTTCCCATGCCGATGCCCGTCCGCTGACCACCGGTAACAAACCGCTCGAACGCCGATTCCCTGGACTCGACTTCGATATCGACACTGCTGGCAATCGTTCTCTCGTAGTAGAAGCGCGGTTCATCGGGCGGCTCGGGAAACACCGGGATGACGATCTCGGCCATATCCGGGGTCGAGCCGGCGCAGCCCACCATAAAAAATACCAGCGTTCCGAGCAAATGCAGGAGAAAAGGCGATGAAGTCTTGGTCATGGGTATCGTAATTTTCAGCGTAAAAGCAAATTAGCAGCAAGAGCCGTGCCAGCAGGCCCCGACTGGCATTATAATTGCTCTGAATTCACTGTTGCTCCCGAATTGAATCTGATCCTATGCATCGAAAATTGAGAACAGCCGGGTTTCTGGCACTGCCCGCCCTGTTAGTTTTATCCAGCCCGATTTTTGCGCAGTCGGTCGATCCGGCGGCGCTTTACCGGGATTACTGTTCTGTCTGCCATGGCGACAAGGGCGACGGCAAGAGTTATGCCCAGCAGGGCCTGGTGCCCCCGCCGCGTGATTTCACCAGCCCTCTATCGGCCGTCGAGTTGAGCCGTGAACGAATCATGCTCGGAATCGCGGAAGGGGTGCCCGGTTCGGCCATGAGCGGCTGGAAATCGCGCCTGTCCGACGCGCAGATATCGGCCCTGGCAGATTATATTCAAACCCGTTTCATGCTCCCTACAGCGACCGCAAACGCCTCCCGGGGAAGTCGTATTTATGCCGAGTATTGCTCGGTCTGCCATGGCGATCGCGGCCAGGGTGCAATATGGGCTACCGAGGGTCTTTCACCGCCGCCGGTTAATTTTACCGATCCGAAAATCCAGCAGTCGCTGTCGCGCGATCACATGGTAGACGCGGTGACCAATGGCCGCGCGGAAACCGCGATGACGGGCTGGAAAAGCCGCCTCAGCCAGCAGGAGATCGGCATCGTGGTGGATTATGTCATCACGTCTTTCATGCCGGATTCCGAGATGGCGATGGCGTTGGCAAATCCGCAACATACCCAGGCCGCCGACGCGCACGCGGGACACGATCACACGCATTTCAACATCAATTTACCCTTCCCGGATCAACTGCAGGGTAACTTCGACCGCGGGGCCCGACTGTACCGGGCTAATTGCGCTACCTGCCACGGCGAGGAGGGCGATGGCCGCGGCCCAAGGGCTTATTTTATCAACCCGAAGCCACGGAATTTCCTGCATACGAATTCACGCTCGAGCCTCAACCGGCCGAAGCTGTTCGAAGCGATCGGCAAGGGCAGGCTGCGTACCGAGATGCCCGCCTGGGAAAAGGTCCTGACGCAACAGCAGATTGCCGATGTCGGA
>JAOTUD010000494.1 GCA_029864065.1 Gammaproteobacteria bacterium
GGTCGCGCCCAGCTGCAGCAGGGCGGGCGTATTCGGCATGCAGCGCACGATGGCCCTGCCGCCGCCGAGCCAGCGATCGATTGCCTGTGCCGGCACGCCCGCGGCGATGCTGATGAATAGCTGTTCCGAATCCGCCGGCAAGGCGGCAAGCTGTTCGCAGACGGCGCGCATCGCCTGGGGTTTCACCGCGAGCATCACGATCCCGGCGCGACGCGCTCCGGCTAGCGAATCCTGCGACGTATCGATACCAAAGCGGATCTGTAATCTCGCCAGCTGCGCCGCATCGATATCGCAGGCGGTTATCTGCGCCGCATCGTGTTGATTCGCGATTAGCCCCCCGATCAGGCTGGCCGCCATGTTGCCCGCGCCGATGAAGCAAATTGTTTGACTCAAGCTCTTTCCCCGAAAATTGCGGTGCCTATCCTGACCAGCGTCGAACCCTCGGCAATCGCGGCCTCCATGTCCTGCGTCATGCCCATCGACAAGGTATCACAATCGATTCCCTGCCGCTGCAGGTCGGCCAGCGCCGCGGCCAGTTGCGCGAACGCGACGCGCTGTTCGGCGAAGGTCTCGCGCGGCGCCGGAATCGTCATCAGGCCGCGCAACCGTATGCCGGGAAGCCTATGTATCGCCGCCGCCAACTCGGGGACCCGGGTGAGATCGATGCCCGCCTTGCTGTCTTCGTGATCGATGTTGACCTGGATGCAGACGTTCAACGGGTTCATTCCAGACGGGCGCTGCTCGCTCAGTCGCCGCGCGATCTTGACACGATCGATACAGTGCGCCCAGGCGAAGGACTCGGCGATATGGCGCGTTTTATTGGATTGAATCGCGCCGATGAAATGCCAGCAAATATCGAGGTCATCGAGTTCCTGCATCTTCTCCAGCGCTTCCTGCAGGTAATTTTCGCCGAAATGCCTTTGCCCCAGCTGCCGGGCCAGGCGGATATCGCTGGCCGGTTTTCTCTTGCTCACAGCGAGCAGCAAAATCGAATCCGGATCGCGTCCACAGGCCGTCGCCGCCTCTGCGATCTGCCCGTGGATGCGATTTAGATTTTTTTCAATATTCTGCATAGGTTTTGCTATAGTTTATTTTGTTATCGCAAGGCTACGGCGAGTCCACGATTATAATCAGATTGTTAGCAGCCGATAAGCAAAACCCGTCAAGATTTCTATAATACCGGTAAACCGATTTAAGGAACGTTCATGGATATAGCTCAACTCCTGGCTTTTGGCGTCAAACAGGGCGCCTCAGATTTGCATTTATCCGCGGGATTACCACCGATGATTCGTGTCGATGGCGATATCAGGCGTATCAATGTTCCGGAAATGGATCACAAGCAGGTTCACGACATGATTTATGACATCATGAGTGACAAGCAGCGCAAGGATTACGAGGAATATCTCGAGACCGATTTTTCCTTCGAAATCCCGGGCCTGGCGCGTTTCCGCGTCAACGCGTTCAACCACAATCGCGGCGCCGGCGGCGTGTTTCGGACCATTCCTTCGAAGATTCTGAGCCTCGAGGACCTGAACGCACCCAAGATTTTCCAGGAGATTTCCGAGTACCCGCGTGGCATCGTGCTGGTTACCGGTCCTACCGGCTCGGGCAAGTCGACGACGCTGGCCGGAATGGTCGACTACAAGAACGACACCGAGTACGGCCATATCCTGACGGTCGAGGATCCGATCGAATTCGTTCATGAAAGCAAGAAATGTCTGGTCAACCAGCGCGAGGTACACCGCGATACTCTCGGTTTCAACGAGGCCCTGCGCTCGGCGCTGCGCGAAGATCCCGATACCATACTGGTCGGCGAGATGCGCGATCTCGAAACCATCCGCCTGGCGCTGTCCGCGGCCGAAACCGGGCACCTGGTGTTCGGCACCCTGCATACCAGCTCGGCAGCCAAGACCATCGACCGTATCGTCGACGTATTCCCGGCGGCGGAAAAGGCGATGGTGAGATCGATGTTGTCCGAGTCGCTGAAGGCGGTTATTTCACAAACGCTGATGAAGAAAATCGGCGGCGGGCGCGTCGCCGCTCACGAAATCATGATCGGCACGCCGGCGATTCGCAACCTGATCCGCGAGGATAAGGTTGCGCAAATGTATTCGGCGATTCAGACCGGGCAAAACGTCGGCATGCAAACCCTGGATCAAAACCTCAAGGCACTGCTGGCCCAGGGTGTGGTTTCGAAGGACGAGGCACAGCGCAAGGCCGCTCAACCGGATGCGCTATAAGATTGTGGCATAGTGCGAGAGAATTCTAATGGATCGTAACAAGGCTATCAGTTTCATGCATGACCTGCTCCGGATGATGGTGAGCAAGGATGGGTCCGATTTATTTATTACCACCGGATCGCCGCCGGCGATGAAGATCGACGGCAAGGTCACGACTGTTTCCAGGCAGAACCTGTCTCCAAATCATACGCAGATGCTGGCGCGTTCGATCATGAACGACAAACAGGTCTCTGAATTCGAAGAACATCAGGAATGTAACTTTTCTATCGCGCTGCCCGGGGTGGCGCGTTTTCGTGTCAATGCCTTCGTGCAACGCGGCAGCTCGGGCATGGTGCTGCGTATCATCAATTCCGAAATTCCAAGTTTCGAGGAACTGAATTTACCGCCGATACTGAAAGACATCGCGATGACCAAGCGCGGCCTCGTCATCTTTGTCGGCGGTACCGGTTCTGGTAAGTCGACCTCGCTGGCGTCCATGGTGGATTACAGAAACCGGAATACGCACGGCCATATTATTACTATCGAGGATCCGGTCGAATTCGTGCATGATCATCAAAACTGCCTGGTGACGCAGCGCGAGGTCGGCGTCGATACCGAGTCTTACGAAATCGCGCTCAAGAACACCCTGCGCCAGGCACCGGACGTTATCCTGATCGGCGAGGTTCGCGATCGGGAAGCCATGGAACATGCGATCGCCTTCGCTGAAACCGGGCATCTCTGTCTAACGACCCTGCACGCTAACAGCACCAACCAGGCGCTGGATCGAATCATCAACTTTTTCCCCGACGAGCGTCGCCAGCAGCTGCTGATGGATTTGTCACTCAACCTCAAGGGTA
>JAOTUD010000495.1 GCA_029864065.1 Gammaproteobacteria bacterium
CCTATCTTGGCTGCTATGGATTCGATTGTGGCCCACTGGGAATCGTGCTCATGCTGATGCTCGAAAACCATGCGGACCGCCCGTTCCCGGACTTCCGGGGAATATCGTTTGCTTGTCTTCATTGCTAAATCCTCTCAAAGAATTTAGCCTCCGACAAACCCGGGGCGATTCAGGGCAAATATCCTGTAAGGCGATCTCTTTCGACCTCGAGATTAAGATCCCACTGTTAGCAGGATTTATTCTGATTATTTGGGTAATAACGTTCTTTAGCTTTCCCGTAATCAGACCGGTTATCAGTGTATATTGCGCCCCATTCTAGCGCACAATCGGAGCATAGGAAGAATTAAAACCCGAGATGCCCTGGGCCAAGCCGACCCGAGTGAGCCGGGTAAATGAAATAAGGAAGCCCGCCGGGCAAGGCTAAGAGCGAGTACCGGCAGCCTGCGATCATGCGAAAAAATGCGGAACGCGCCCATGAACGATGGAGCGCATTTCTTTATGTCTATCTACCGTGGATGCAGAATCCCTGACCGCATGTCCCTTTATACGCGATAGCGCGACCAAGCCACTCCGGGTAAACCCAGTGAATGCTCGGTCCTCGCCGCCCACCTATTTCCTTTATGCTTCAGCTTTCCCGATAAGAGACGCTTAGCCGCCCGCGGCCTAGTCGCCAGCAGCGGATTGCTGCAGGTAAGCGACCAGGTCGTCCAGGTCCGCGGGGCTCATTGTCCAGCGCGGCATCGCCGCGTCGAGGGGCTCGCCCGCGGGATTCAGTCCGGTGGTGATGGCCCGGCGCAGGGATTCCGCGTCGTAATTGCCGTGATCGCCGTGACCGTCGTGCTCGTGGCTGTCGGCGAACAGCGCCTCGGCGGTCAGCGCCGGCGCCTTGATCCAGAATTGCGGCCACAGCCGCCCGCCTTCGCGCTCGGCGCCGTGGCACAAGGCGCAGCCGCCGCCGTGCATGCTGCGGTGCCGGCTCATCATGCTGTCGCCGCCGCTGGCGATAATGGCCTGGCCCGAGACGCTGGTGCCAGTGAAGTAAATGCGCTCGCCGTTGGACGCGAGGTTGGCCGGTCTGCCGCCGAAGTGTTCCTGCCCCGGGGAGCAGGAGACGAGCAGCAGCAGTGACAACAGGCCGAGGGTGTTCCTGTGCCGCGGCAAGGCATCGGTCGCGCCCATTACATGCACTCCATGTGTTTTGGCCCCTGGCAATCGAGTTCGCGCTGCGTCCACAGGCTCTTGATGTAGGCGACGAGATCCTGCGCGTCGGCGGCGGAAATGCCGCTGTTCTTGCCCGCCGGCATGCGCGCGGTGCGCGGCGAACCCTCGACAATCGTCTGTGCCAGCTGTTCGTCGGTGTGATGCCAGGCATGCGCCGATTCGTCCAGCGCTGGCGCCATAATATAATCCTTGTCGGTCAGCGCCTGCCGGGTATAGGTTTCACCGACTCCGTCGACGCCGTGACAGGACTGGCATTTTTCGACGTAGGTATGTTGTCCGCGCTTTTCGGCCTCGGTTCGCGCCCGGTAAGGGCCGCGCAGCTTGTGCCAGTCCTTGCCTCGATTCTCGGACACGATCAGCTGGCCGAAATGATTTCGTGCCACCAGCCGGGACGGGTTCCTCGTGTTCGAACTCAGTTGCTGCAGGACCTGGCTACCGAAGCGGTTATTGATCGCCTTCCACTGGTTGGTTTTGCCATCCAGCTCGAGCAGGCCCAGGGTAACGACGAAGGCGTAGACCGCGCCGTCGGGGGTCGTCTCGACCATGGTTGCCGGCAGGCCGAAGCCGGTCTTGTGCGCGCGCCAGCTGCTGCCGCGGTCGACGCTGTGATACAGGCCCTGGCGGGTGGCTGCGATGTATTGCTCGCCTGCGTTGTCGACGATGGCGAAATCGTTGATCGCGGGCAGTTGCCCGGCCGGTATTTCCGCGCCCTGCAGGCCGAAACCCGCCAGCGCAAGAAACAGCGCCGCGATGAGTTTGGATTTAAGCATGAATGGTAGTCTCCGTTTCTGACTCGGGTTATATGTCCGCTTCGTCCGGCTTTGCCGGTTTTCCGCCGGTCCCGTGATGGCGCCGACGGGCGATCAACGGCAACGCGACCAGCGGCCCCAACCCGCGGGCGGGCCCGGAAGTAGCGGATTCAGGGCGTCACCGGGATAGCTGGTCCAGGAACCGTGTCGACGCCCTTGATCGCTAGGAACCGACGATGACCCTGCCTTTCATGCCAGCGTCGAAATGCCCGGGAATCAGGCAGCCGAAACCGAACTCACCGGATTTCGTGAACTTCCAGATGAATTCACCCTTCTTGCCGGGAGGAACGTGCGCCATGTAGGGCTCGGAATGCTCCATGCCCGGGAATTTCTTCATCATCTCCGCGTGCTGCGCCAGCGATTCCGGAGTGCCCAGCACGAATTCGTGCATCAGTTGCCCGGAATTGGTGTGCACGAAATGGATCACGTCACCCTGGTTCACCCTGATCAGGTCCGGCGAAAAACGCATCTGGTCGTTCATCTCGATCTCGATGGTACGGGTCACCTGCATCCCGGGCTGGTAGCTGCCGAATTCGTTCTCGACCGGGTCGTACTGCACCTCGTTCGTATGTTCTTCGCTGTGGGCGTATACGCCGATTGGCGCCAGGCCGAGCATGACCGCGACCAGCGCCGCGTAAAAATTTTTGATTGTGTTCTTCATTGTCTTTACCTACTCCTCTATTATTCAAAAAAAGTGATTGCAACTAAACCTCGTATGAAACGGTGCCTGCCGGGTACCGGTACCAGCCCGGATCGGTGTAGTCGCCGGGTTTCTGGTCTTCCCTGACCTTCAGGACCGTAAACATACCACCCATTTCAATGGGACCGAACTGACCCTGGCCGGTCATCATCGGCAAGGTATTTTTCGGCAGCGGCATGATCATTTCGCCCATGTCCGCCATGCCGCGCTCACCCATGATCATGTAGCCGGGCATCAGCTTGCCGAGGCTTTTTTGCACGCGGCTCTGATCGACGCCGATCATGTTCGGCACGTCGTGCCCCATCGGGTTCATCGTGTGGTGCGACTTGTGGC
>JAOTUD010000029.1 GCA_029864065.1 Gammaproteobacteria bacterium
CAGGTTGGTAATGCGGCGCTCGCTTTTATCCTGCTGCGCGAGATGTCGGGATATCTCGAAGCGGTGCAGCAGGGTCTGAAACATCGATATGAATCCGTGGCGCTCCCACAGCTCCCGGAGGTCGCCGAGGTCCTCGGTCCAGCCCTGCCAGGCGCCATCGTCGTCGCAGAGCGCTGCTATTTGCCGGTAATCGAGGCCGAGCAGGCTGGACGACAGCGAACGCCGCGACAGGACGGGATCCTGAAATTGCGCGACCGCCGACAGCAGGTCGTAAAGCCCATAGGCTTCGTCGCTTGCGAACACGCTGTCGCGACCGATGGTAACTGTGCGTATGCCGTGCTGGTGCAACGCCTGGCTAAGCGCCTGACCCTCGGAGGCTTGCCGTACCAGTATCGCAATATCGCCGCTTTGCAGCGGTCGTCCGTCGATACGGTTGCCGTTGTTCGCCAGCAGCGCCGCGATTTCGCCGACGATCGCCCGATTGATCAGGTCGCGCATTTGCGCGCGGCTAAAGTTATCGCCCTGGTCATTTTGCGGCAGTTGCCACAGGGTGAGCGCGGCGGCGGGACCGTTTTCCGACATCAGGCGGTAGCGGCCGTTTTCCGGAATGGATGCGATTCGGGTGAATTCGATCGAGTCCCGATAAATGAAGGCATCCTGTCGTTGGGTAAAGAAATGATTGATTGCCGCCACCAGTTCCGGTTGCGAGCGCCAGTTGGTCTGTAGGTTGAACAGCTGGATATCCGGTAAATGCCTGGCCTGCATGTAGGTAAAGATATCGCCGCCGCGAAAACTGTAAATCGCCTGCTTGGGGTCACCGATCAGGGTCAGGCTGCCCGCCGAGGAACGCGGATAGATATGCCTGAAGATCCGGTATTGAATCGTATCGGTATCCTGAAACTCGTCGATCATTGCAACCGGGTACTGCCGCCTCAGGCTGTGCGCGAGCGCCTCGCCGCCGTGCCTGGAATCCAGCGCCTCGAGCAGTAGCGTAAGCTGATCCTGGAAAGCGAGCGCCGGCAGAGCGCGCTTGGCCTGCAGTACCTTTTGCGACACCCAGCCGAAAGCATGGGACAGCAGCTGTGGTTTGATGGTCGAGGTAAACTCTGTCCAGGATCGTGCAACGGGATCGAGCGCGTTGAAAAACGGATGCTGCAACTCCGGGCTCTTGCCGCGCATGCTCGGCTTGGTGTTTTCCGATAATAAGTCTGTCCCCAGATATTCGAATTGCTTAAACGGCGCCGCGGGATCGGGATCGGCAAAGAAGCTGTCGGCGGCCTCGATCAACCCGGCCAGGTTCTGCGGGTGATAGGGCAGGGCCTTGCTTCGGCTCAGCGCCTTCGAAGTCGAGATGACGTCGACGATTTCCTGGCGCTGTTGTTGCCACCGCGGCGCAAGCCCATGCAACGATCGCGCAATCGCGCGTGGTTGTGACAGCAACGCCGCTACGCTCATCGTGGTTTCCGGCAGCAGCTTCGCCAGAGGCCGATTGCGCAGCTCCAGCAGGATGCTGGTCAACGCCGGGATTTGCGGGAGGTTATCGTGCAACAGCTGCCAGCTTTCGCGATCGAGGTCATAGGTTTGTCGACGCCACCAGTCCTTGACCGCGTCCTCCCATAGCGGGTCGTCGCTGCTTAGTAATTCGCTGTCGTAGAACTGGTTTCCGGTTATGGCGTTATCCTGCAGGCTGCGTTGACAGAAGCTGTGGATTGTCGATATCGCCGCTTCATCCATTGTGCGCAAGGCCAGCCGCAGGCGATGGAGCTGAATTTCCCGTGAATCCTGGTCGAGGTCACGCCAGCGCTCCGTCACCAGGGCGAGAAACGTGTCCCCAGCGCTGGACGAATCCTGCAGGCAAGCCTGCGCATCGTACAGGCGCTTGCGAATCCTGCCGCGCAATTCCTCGGTCGCGGCGTTGGTGTAGGTCACGATCAGGATTTGCGACGGTTGCCTGCCGGCCAGGATATGGCGCAGGTAAAGATCGGCGATGGTGTGCGTCTTACCCGTCCCGGCGCTGGCCTCGATCAGCTTGATGCCCCCGGGATCGAGGTTCAGCAGGGCTGCGGCATCGAGGTTGGCCGGGGTTGCGCTATCGGTCATTGCGATGGGCATGTTGCAGGGCGGGCAGATAGATGCGGCGCGCGGCGTCTTCGAACGAAGCGTCGCCCAGCGGGTCGGCAAGGTTGTTGCGCAGCGCGAGACGAATAAACTCGTCGTCACGTTCACCGGGTCGCGCGTTGGTAAACGACGCGCCGTTCCAGGCGGTCAGCGCTTTTTTGAGCGCCTTGTCCGAATCCTGCGACGAATTCCATTCTGCCGCCCAGGCAAAGCTGGAATCTGGAAATACCGGCAGCGGCCGGCGCTGCCCCTGGTAAAACAGTTCGATATAGCGTGACAGGCAGGCGCTGGCGGCGGATCGATCGAGCCAGGCGAAATCGAGTACGTCGTCGGTGGTGGTCAACAACTGGCTGGACTCGGTTTGCGCCAGCTGTCCGGCGGCGCATAGCGCAAGGTGATTGAGCCACAGTCGCATCGCTGCCCGGGCGCGCAGGGCTTTGCTTGCAGTGTAGTGCATCAGGCCGATACCGGGATAACAGAAACCGACCTCGCCGAATAGTAGGTCGCCCCCGGGCACCTCGCATTCGATGCTTCTCGACAGCGGCTGCCGTTCGCTGAAAGGTCGTAAGCGATCGAGCAGGACAGCGAAATCGCGCTCGAGGTTCTCGTATGCGCTGACCCCGGCCCTGCCATGCGGGAGCAGGCCTTCGGCCGCGACTTGCATGACATCGACAGACTCTCCCTGCAGGAAATCGCTGGCCAAGCGTTCGGCTAAGGCCCATTTCTGCAATGCATCGAGCGCGAAACTTTCCTCGTCCGCGTCGGGCCGGTCCCGGGTTGCGGTAATTCCTAGCCGGTTGTTGAAAAAATAGCGTATCGGGTGATCGAAGAAACGCAACAGAGACTCGAGGTCTGTTGCGGGTTCGGTTGCGGCTGCCGGCGCGATGGCTTCACCTGCCCAGGCATCCACCGGTTTGGCCGGGACGCCGGTCTCGACAAACCCGGCCGTGTCATACCAGTAGCGATCGTAGCCTGGCGACTCTGCCTGAAAATTCCGCTTCGAGAAAGCCGACATCGGATGAACCCGGGTAATCTCTTCGCTGGCCGGGCGCGCAGCGCCGGCGGACACGAAACTGGCGTCGATATAGTCGAGCAATTCCTGCAGCAGCACCGACGGCTGGCAGACGCTGTTGTCGCGGAGACTGCGCCCGCAGTAGCTGAAATATAAATACCGCCTGGCGCTCAACAGCGTTTCCAGCATCAGGTAGCGGTCCTCGTCGCGTTTCGACGGATCGCCCGGTCGCCAGTCCTGCCGCATCAGGTCAAACTCGGCTGGATGATCGCCGCGCGGAAAGGCCTGGTCCTGCATGCCCATCACGCAGATCACCGGAAACGGGATATTCCGCATCGGTTGCATGCCGCAAAACGTAATTCCACCCGAGTAAAGCCGGCCAGGCTGCTGGCTTGTCGACAGCTGCGCTTCCATCCAGTAGCTGACCAGCGCCGGGCTCAGGTCCACGCCGCCCGCGCCGCCGAGGTTGCCGATCGCGTCGCGCAGTGGTTGCAACCTGTCGTCGGGCAGCGCATCGGCAACGAAAAACTCGTCGAGCATTTGATGCAGACGCTGCTGCCAGTTTTCGACGCTGCCGAATTGTGCCAGCCGGTCGCGCCAGTAGACCAGGCGTTCGAACAGGCGCCGGAAACTAGCCATAGCCGACGCGCTGTCCGCATCGACCGCGGTGATCGGCGCAATGCCCCGCCACAGGGGCTGGTCGGCAAACGCGAAACCACTGAAAATGCGCTCCCAGGCCTGCTGCCAGGTATTCTCGTGGGTGCCGGGCAAATCGAGCGCCTGCCGTTGTGCCGCATCGATGCCCCAGTGTACTTGCGCCGCATCGACGAGGTAATGAATTTGTTCGAGCATGTCGGGCTCGATCCCGAAACGATCGCGAATTTCCCTGCATTCGAGAAATGCCATGACCTCGGAACGGGTGAAGCGGAGTCCGGGCAGCTTGAGCAATTGCAGGAATACCCTTGTCAGCGGGTGACCGGCACTGACGCTGATGTCCGAAATATTCCAGGGCAGATTTGGACGGTTACCGCTGTCGTCCTGCTGGAATACCGCCTCGATATAGGGGGCGTAGCGGCTGATTTCGGGCACCATGACCAGAATGTCTTCGCAGGCAAGCGCGTCATGTCGATCCAGCAAATGCAGCAGGTAATCGTGCAAGACCTGGCATTCGCGCATCGGGCTGTGGCAGATATGCAGCGAAATCGAATCGTCGGTCGCATTTTCGAATTGCCGATCGGCGAGACTGAACAGGCTGTTTTGCAGGCAATTCAGCATGCTGTCCGCTTGCGCGACCTGGCTCGCGTCGATTTCGTTGCTGGTCACCGGACCGAGGTCGAGTAAAAGATCCTGCAACGCCTGTCCCTGGCGGCCCCAGGAAGCCAACAGGCTATTCCCGGTATCCATATAAACATCGTGATCCGGTCGCTGCAGCTGCCGTCGCGCCCGGATTTTGTCGCTGACGATGTCGGCCCAGTACTGATCGGTGGGACTATGCTGATACATCGATACCTCGGTTGCGGCGGCCAGCGCGTGGATGAACTCGATATAAACCGGCGCCAGGCACGACACACCGAACAGGCTGACGCGTCCGGGTAGCCGCCTGGCGTCAGCCGGCGCCTGTGCCAGCTGCCCGATCGCCGCGGAGATCACCTGGATACGATGCGGTTGACCTTGCCGGGCGATGATTTGTCGCCACAGCAGCGCCTGCCAGTGGTTTTCCTTGCCGCTCGACCAGGCGCGTATCTGCTCCGGCCGGTAGAGCTGGTAGCGATCGAAGGCCTGCGCGATGCGCGCCGATAATTGCCAGCGTTTTATGCCGCTGGCATCGTCGGCGAGATATTTTTGCAGATCGGCGAATGCCGCCTCTTCGGCGAGTTGCGGCAGCAGGCTGAAAATGCGCCAGCTTAACGATTCGGGCGCATAGGGATCGTCGCGCGGTATATCATCGAGCAGGCTCGCCGCCAGCTGCCAGATCCATTGGCCTGGCAGCGGAAACCGTATATTCGCCGCAACCCCGTGCTGTTGCGCGATACGCATATTGAGCCAGCGCGCCATCGCGTAGGTCGGCACCACGACGACTTCTTCGCTAAAAGGATCGCCTGGTGGTGTCGAAGCCAGTTGCTGCGCCAGCCTGGATTGCAGGGTTTCGACGCGGTTCGAGCTCAGGATGGATAAGGCCATTGCGGACGGTTTTACAGGCAGACAGCGCAATAGTAGTTTAGTTTGGGCTCACTCGATGAGCCTGCAACACGGGGTATGGCTATCGTCATTTAAAATTTCAATTGATTACCCCGGAAGATTTCATAACATTGTAGCCCGATTGAATTATGATTGTCAGATTCCCGATGGCAGAAACAGTACGCGTATTCCATGGCTTCGACTGCCGATAGCAACTCACCACTCGCAAATGGCGATCGTCGTATCGTCGATGGCATCGAGTCCGTTTATTACGACGGCTACTGGATTCGATACTACGCACCCCTCGAAGACACGCTTGCCAATCGCAAGCGCCTGATCGACAGCCTGACACGGCGCGCGTTTCATCATACCGAGGCCGGAATCAACACGCCCGGCAAGAGCCTCGAGCTCGCGCGCGAAGCCTACGAAAGCGAAACCGATTCGGCGCGCAAGCGGGTGAACGCGGCGATGCTGGCAGGCGCGCTGTTCAACCGCGCTACCGATCTGTTCACGTCCATCGTCGATCTGGGCGAACTCGGCGTGCAGGTCAGCCATAGCAACGAATTGATGCGCGAGTGCAGCGACTGCTTCCAGGAAGCGCTGACGCTGGGGAAGCAGGTCAAGCATCACAGCGGCGACGAAGGCATCGACGAGGTCTGGGGCGAGCCGTTCAAGGCGTTCACGATGCCGGTGGCCGACTTTTACCAATCCCGCTTCATCAAGATAGCGCAAAGCATGCGGGACATCGATTCCGTCGCAAGTTGCATGATCGACGTGTTTTGCAACCGCGCGGTGTTCGCCGATATCCACGACCCGATTGTCGATTACGCCGCGGCTGCCCGGCAAACCGCGGAAACCATGAAAAAAGACCCGATCATCTTCCAGGTATGGCCTAATTTCGTCGCGCTCGGGGAAACGATCGATTCGTTCAAGCCGGCACTGCCGGAGGATGCCGACCAGATGCTGCGCATGCGTGTGGCTTACGGTCGCGACCTTATCCAGGAAGGCCGACGCCTGATCAGCTACATCGCCAGCGCGCGGGTGCCGATGCCGAAGAGCAGCAAAGCCTACATGGACAAGTGCCATCGCTACAACAGGGCATTGCTGCCCTGATTCGCTTACCATACCGGCAACTGCGTACCACGTTACCGAAATGGGAAAAATCCCAGGGTGGATGGCAATCCGGCCATTACTACCCGATCAGGTAAACCAGGCCCGCGGTGGCCAGCACGACGCCGGCGAAACTGGTGTAAATCGACAGCGCCGAACGCAGCCATAAGGCGCGCGTCGGTTGCGTGGTGTAAGCAATGTATGAAACCAGCGGCAGCGCGAATACCAGCAGCGCCACGACATCGGGCGGATTCAGCCACAACAGGATCAGGTGCAGCAGCGCAAACGTCACCCCCAGACAGAAGAAGGTAGCGACGAACGACGCGATCGGGTTCAAGCCCGGGCGCTGCGGACAGTCTACTTGAGTACCGGCATCATGAACTCGGCGTCGAGCCCGCTTTCGAGCCAGCGCGAGGTGACGGTCTTGACCTTGGTATAGAAACGCAGTGCCTCCATGCCGTACTGGTTGTGATCGCCGAACGCCGACGACTTCCAGCCGCCAAAGCTGTGGAACGCCAGCGGCACCGGAATCGGCACGTTGATACCGACCATGCCGACCTCGACCTTGTCGGCGAAAGTGCGCGCGGCCGCGCCGTTCTTGGTGAAGATAGAGGTGCCGTTGCCGTAGGGATGGTCGGTGGCGAGAGCGGCGCCTTCCTCGAACGAGCCGACGCGCATGATTTGCAGCACGGGACCGAAGATCTCCTCCTGGTATGACTGCATCCCCGGCCTGACGTCATCGATCAGGGTACCGCCCAGGAAAAATCCATCCTCGTTTCCGGAGCAGACGAAATCACGTCCGTCGACAACCAGGCGCGAACCTTCGTCCTGCGCCATCTGGATGTAGTTCATGACTTTATCGCGATGCTCTCGGGTTACCAGCGGCCCCATTTCGAGACCGGTATCGAGGCTCGGCCCGATACGCAGCGCCTCGACTCTCGGTTTCAGGATATCGATCAGCCTGTCTGCAACCTCGTCGCCGACGCAAACGCCGACGGAAATCGCCATGCAGCGCTCGCCCGCGGATCCGTAGGCCGCACCCATCAGCGCGTTGGCGACGTCTTCGAGATCGGCATCGGGCAGGATCAGCATGTGATTCTTGGCGCCGCCCATGGCCTGGCAGCGTTTACCATGCGCCGTGGCGGTGGCGTAGACGTACTTCGCGATCGGAGTTGAACCGACGAAACTGATGGCCTTGACGCGTTCGTCCTCGAGCAGGGCATCGACCGCTTCCTTGTCGCCGTTGACGACGTTGAAAACCCCGGGAGGCGCGCCTGCTTCGACGAAGAGTTCCGCCAGTCGCAGCGGGCAGGACGGATCTTTTTCCGAGGGTTTCAATATCACGGTGTTACCGGTAATCAGCGCCATGCCGGCCATCCACAGCGGGATCATCGCCGGAAAGTTGAAGGGCGTAATACCGGCGACCACGCCCAGCGGCTTGCGCATCGAGTAGATATCGATGCCGCGCGCAACGTTGTCGGAAAATTCGCCCTTTTGCGCGTGCGGGGCCCCGCAGGCGAACTCGGCGACTTCGATGCCGCGTAAAACGGAACCCATGGCATCCTCGATTACCTTGCCATGCTCGTTCGAAACCAGCGTGGCCAGCTCGTGCTGGTGCTGGTAAAGCAGCTGCACGTAGCGCGCCATGATGCGCGAGCGTTGCAGCACCGAGGTCGCGGCCCATTCGGGAAATGCCTTTTCGGCGACGGCAATCGCGGCTTCGACCTCGGACTTCGACGCCAAAGGCGTTTCGCTGGTCTTGACACCCTTGCTCGGATTGAAAACATCGCCGAAACGTCCGCTGCTGCCGGCAACGTGTGCGCCGTTGATGTAATGGGTAAGCTGGGTGATTTCAGGGGATACGGCGGCGGCTGGCTGGCTCATGGTAACTCCGTGTCTGCAGGGTTGATCGAAAAGGAACGCGCAGTATAGACAAGATATTTGTGCAAGGGTAGCGTGCAAAATCCACATCAATTGTGCAAAAATACACAAGCCTTGAAGGTAATCCGGAAACCGCGTAGCGGTTATCCGGAATCTTTATGCGTCGGTGCTTTTCAAGATCCCCGCTTCCGCGGGGATGACGATCAGGTTAACAGGAGACTATGCGTGTACGACTGGAACGATTTAAGGTATTTCCTGGAGTTGTCGCGCCAGGGTAAGCTGGTGCGCGCGGCCGCGCGCCTGCACGTCGACCATACCACCGTCAGTCGGCGCATCACCGTGCTCGAAAAACATCTCGATGTACGGCTGTTCGATAAATCCCCGAATGGATATCGGTTGACCGACGCCGGCTTGCGCCTGTTACCGTTTGCCGAGCAGATCGAAACCAGCTCGAATCGGCTCTACCAGGAAATTGCCGGCAAGGACGCCCACCTCGGCGGCACGGTGCGCGTCGCGACCCCGGAAGCGCTGGGATCGCAGGTGATCGCGCGCCATGTGCCCGGGTTTCGACGCGACCATCCGGATATCGAAATCGAACTGGTCGCGGAAACACGGCGCATGAGCCTGTCCAAGCGCGAAGCCGATATCGCGATCAGCTTTTCCCGCCCCGAAAGCGGGCGGCTGGTTGCGTGGAAGCTCTGCGACTATCGCTTGCGGCTTTACGGGTCGCGCGATTATCTGGCCACGCATCCGCCGATCGGCACGATCGACGATCTTTCGCAACATGACTTCGTCTCATACATCGACGACCTGATCGAGATGCCGGAACTCCGATTTTTCGATAACACGATCAGGAACGTCAGGGTCGTATTTCGCAGCACCAACGTCAGCGCGCAATACAACGCAATCCTGGAAGGCATCGGGCTCGGCCTGGTGCATTGTTTCATGGCGCAGCGCGAGCCGCGCCTGCAGGCCGTGCTCGCCGACCAGATATCGGTCGAGCGGACTTACTGGCTGCTGGTGCACGAAGACTTGCGCAAGGTCGCGCGCGTCGACGCGGTATGCGATTTCCTGACGCGGTTGCTGGGCCAGGACCCGGAACTGATGATGGGTGATTAAAGCAGTTCGCCGCGCAACTGCAGCACCGATTGGCGCATCTGCTTCAGCGTCGCGCCGCCCGGATCGATGGCGCCGCCGGCACGCAGCTCGATACGGTTCAGCATCCCGCGCGGAAACAGGCGCGACATTGCGCTGCCGTGGGCGCGGCTAAAGAAGCTGCCCCATAGTCCGCGCAGGGCCAGGGGCACCACCGGCACCGGATCGCGCTGCAGAATCTGCACCACCCCCGGCTTGAAGCTGTCCATTTCTCCATCCTCGGTGAGCTTGCCCTCGGGGAAGATGCACACGACTTCGCCCTGCCGCAGCGCATCGCTGATGCACTCGAAAGCCTGTTTCATCAGTGTCCTGTCCTCGCGCGCGCCGGCGATTGGAATGGCGTTGGCGGTTTTGAAAATGAAGGACAGCACCGGCATCTGAAATATTCGGTAGTGCATGACAAACCGGATTGGGCGGCGGATGCAGCCGGCCAGCACCAGCGCGTCGACGTAACTGACGTGATTGCATATCAGCAACACGGGTCCCTCACCGGGTATGTTTTCGAGCCCGAGCTTGTCGACCCGGTAAAAGGTATTCACCAGCAGCCACACCAGCAGGCGCATGATAAATTCGGGCACCAGCGTGAATATGAACAATGCGACCGCGGCGTTCATCAGCGCCATAATCAGAAACAACAGCGGAATCGAGACGCCGTTGGATAGCGCGAACAGCCCGTACAGCGATGCCACGACCATGAACAGGGCGTTCAATATATTGTTGGCGGCGATAACACGCGAACAGTTGGCGGGCTCGCTGCGTTGCTGGATCAACGCGTAGAGCGGTACGATATAGAGACCGCCCGCAACGCCCAGCATTATGATATCGAAGCAGACGCGCAGGCTTGTTGCCTGGCCGACAAATTCGACCGGCCCGACAAGCTCCGCCGCGACCGACAGCCCCTGATTGAAGTAAAGATCGACACCGAACAGGGTCAGGCCGAGAGCGCCGAACGGCACCAGTCCGATTTCGACGACACGCCCGGACAGCTTCTCACACAGAAACGACCCCGCGCCGATACCCAGTGAAAACATCGCCAGCAACAAAACGTAAACCTGTTCGTTACCGCCCAGTTCGTAGCGCACGAAATTGGGCAGCTGGGTAATATAGGTGATACCGATAAACCAGAACCAGGAAATCCCCATTATCGAGTAGAAAACGGTCCGGTTGGCACGGGCGTCGCGCATGATATGGACGGTCTGGGCCGCAATATTGAAACTGATTTTCAGATCCGGCGCTGCGGCGGGTAGTCGCGGAATGCCGCGGCTGGCCCAGTAGCCCAGGATGGCGGTGACTACCACCGCGCCCGCTATCGCGTTGTTGCCGAAGCCGATGATATAAACGCTGATAATCAAACCCATCAGGATCGCGATGAAAGTCCCGAACTCGACCATCGCGTTGCCGCCGACCAGCTCGCCGGGTTGCAGGGCCTGTGGCAGGAGGCTGTACTTGACCGGCCCGAAAAGCGCTGACTGTGTCCCCATTAAAAAAAGGATGGCTACCAGCAACTCCGTGCTGTGCAGCATGAAGGCCATGGCCCCCAGCAGCATGATTACGACTTCCAGCAGCTTGATGTGCCGGATCAACATCGATTTTTCATGCTTGTCGGCAAGCTGCCCCGCGAGCGGGGAGAACAGGAAAAAGGGCAGGATGAACAGGGCGGCCGCGACGTTGACCAGGGTGTTACTGTCCTGCTGCGAAACGCTGGCCGCCTGGAAGGCAATGAAGATGATCAATCCATTCTTGTAAAGATTGTCATTGAATGCGCCCAGCAGCTGGGTAATGAAGAATGGTCGAAAGCGCGGGGTTGACAGTAATTTGATCGAATCAGGCATGGTTGACCCCGGTTTTACCGCACAGGCTAAAAGAATGCGAAGCCAAGAGCAATGGTTTCTGAAACCTGTTGCGCCGCGAGTCTGGTCGGCGCACGCGGTCAAGGTATCGACAGGATCTCAAATCATCTTCGCTGCCGTATTCAGGGCGCCCACAGGGGCGGTCAAACTTCCACAAGCGGCAGCCGCGAAACCTTTTTGTCGCCAGGGCTGCCCCGCTAATTTGACCTGCGTCACAATATTATGAATTTAACCGGCCGGACCTCCTGACTCTACCCGGCAACAGGGGAGCCCGGCGAAGCCTGCAGAGCGGCATGAAGCCCGGGTATTGATAAGCAAACTGGGCAGACAATCGGGTTTTATTGAACTATAAGAGATCCATTGGCTGCGTGGTTTTAATAATAGTTAGCTTGAATGTCGTTACTTAAATCCCTGTTGAAGCGGGACTGGTTCGTAGGACTGGTCATAACCCTCTTGTTTTTGACCCTCGCGGAAACAGGCGTGTTTTCTGCGTTCGACCGGCAGGCCTATAACCTCGGTGTCAAATTTTCCGCAGCCAAGGAACCGCACGAGGATATTGTCGTGGTCGCGGTCGACGACAAGTCGCTGCAGACGCTGGGCGCGTGGCCCTGGTCACGCGACGTTCTGGCTGAGACCACGCAGCTGCTGGTCAAGGCCAAGCCCAGGGTCGTCGGTTTTACGACATCGTTCGATACCGGGCAATACGAAGCAGGCCTTGCCTCGTTGGCGAACCTGCGCAAGATCCTGAGAAGCGAAAAGAAGCTGAGTCGGCGCGTCAACCAGGCGCTGCGTGTGACCGAGTCGACCCTGCACGGCGATGACAGCCTCGCCGCCACCTTTAAATCGGGTGGGCGCATCGTGCTGTCGATGCAGTACATCCCGACCACCGAGCCTCCTCCCGGACTGTCTCCGGCACTGCCAAAGTATATGCAGAAGTTTGCCCTGCCGCGGGTCAGCTTTAACGGCAGCAGCAGCCG
>JAOTUD010000496.1 GCA_029864065.1 Gammaproteobacteria bacterium
AGGCGATCGAGCGCGACCTGGCCATTTTCCGCCGTCACCACCGCGACACCGATATCGCCGAGCACGACTTTCAGCAGTTCGCGGTTTTCTTCACCGTCATCGACGACCAGCACTTTCGAATCGGGAAATGTCCAGCGTTTTTTCTCGGTTGTCTTTTCCTGCCAGTGACTGGAAAGGAGTTCATCGATACCTAAACGCTTCAATCCCTCGATCGGACCGGTATCGATCGTGACGGTAAACTGGCTGCCTTTGTTCGGTACGCTCGCCACCACGATATCGCCGCCCAGCGCCTCGGCAAATCGCTTGCTGATAGTCAGCCCGAGCCCGGTTCCGCCGAAACGCCGCGTAATCGAGCTATCCGCCTGGGTGAAGGGATTGAAAACATCGACCGCCTGCTGCGGCGTCAGGCCGATACCGGTGTCGATGACATCGATTAGCAGCATCGAATTAGCGCCGTTTTCCTGCAGGCGCGTTACCACCTTGACGCCGCCCGTGCTGGTGAACTTAATCGCGTTGCCCACCAGGTTGGTCACGATCTGTCGGATCTTGCCGGCATCGCTGTGGATGTATTCGGGCAGGGGACATGCAGGTTCGTATTCCAGGTAAATGCTTTTCTCCTCGGCCTTGACCTGCATGATTTGCACAACTTCGTGAATAATCTGGTGCACGGGCGTATTGATTTTTTCGACGTCGATGCGCCCGGCCTCGACCTTGGACAGGTCGAGAATGTCGTTGATCAGGTTGAGCAGGTGGTTGCCACTGGAGGAAATGGTATTCAGATAACGGATACTGTCCTTGCTATCGCGGTCATAACCGCGCTTGAGTACTTCCGAAAAGCCCAGAATGGCGTTCATCGGGGTGCGGATTTCGTGGCTCATGTTGGCCAGGAACTCGCTCTTGAAGCGGTTGGCCTGCTCGGCTTCCTCCTTGGAGATGCGCAGTTCCAGTTCCTTCTGCTCGAGCTCGGTGACGTCGTCGAAACTGATCAGCACGCCTGCCGGTTTGGCGCCACCGGACAGGATTGGCGAACAGTTGGTCATAAAAGTTCTGCTCGATTCTCCGTCGATAGTCAGCCGGATCATATCGGCGGTGCGCGTCAGCCCGTCGGCGAGGGTCTTCGACCAGGGCGCATGGGCGATATCGAGCGGTTGATCGTCGCGGTCGAACCAGGGAAAGCGGGTGATCTGCCGACCGATCAGGGCATCCGACGATTCCCTGGCGAGCTCTGCAAAAGCCTGGTTGGCCAGCACCACGTTCTGCCGGGCATCGAGGACCAGCAAACCCTCGGCCATGGTGTCGAGCGCCGAGCGTACGCGATCCGGGACCGCCTGCGACGGGTCCAGTTGTTTCAGCATCTTGCCCAGGTAGAAATAAAACAGGATGAAACTGGTCAACGAAACAAACCCGATCAATATAAACACGGGATGCAGGTATTCACCGTACCAGGTCTGGGGTAACAGGGGTTCGAACCGAAGTTCGACCTGGCCCCACTCTTTCGAACCTTCGAAAATGGGAACAACCACCTGCGAGTCGGTCGATTTGCCCTGTTCGAAAATTTTCCAGTTTTTCGAGTGGTCGCCGATTTCGGCGACTGCCGTCCCATCGAGTCGCCGCACCGCCGCGGACAATATTTCGTCGTTGCGCTCGACCATGACTTCGAGGTTGGCGTTCATGCGTCGAATGTCGGTGGTGGTGATAAATATCGAGCTGTTGACCGCGATGGCCTCGGCCAGGCGCGCGTGGCCATCCCTGATCGCGCCATGGCGATCGGGCACCAGGCCCGTGATCGATGCCAGCAACATCAGGGTCACCAGCATGCCCGACAGGCCCAGCGCAATTCTGACGCGCGCGGTGTGCCCCTTGAAAATCCGTTCAAGCACGATGGTTACCCGTGGAGCTGCAGGTAAAGGCGTCAATCATTGCCATTGCTGCCTTCCGCTTCTGCCTGATTTTTCTCATCAAGCGCTTTTTCGGCGACCATGGATTCGAGCGATTCCTCATCGTCGCCCTCACTGCCGCCCTGCATTCCGCCGAGCACGGGCAATGGGTCGATAAAACGCCAGGCCGGTAACGAGGAAAGCACGCTGCTCAGCAATATCCCACTTCTCGCCAGCCAGACCACGTAACCTACCGAGAGACCGGCGGTGACCGTCAGGCTGCTGCCGATGACCTTTTCGGTACCTTCGGTCTCTGATATCAGCTCCTGGCGCATATCGTTTAACCGGGTAATAAACGATTCGGCGCCAATCAGCTGCAGGGGGTCATCAAAGAAATCGAGTTGCTCTCTCAACTTTATGACCAGGGTGTCCACGCTCGTCGGTTTCGATATCGTCGCTTCCCCGATCCTGTCATTATCGTAGTCGCGAGCAGGTTGGTCTTCCGGCCCATCGGCAGAAACCGCCAGCAAGCCTGGCGCGGGCGCTTCACTCGAAGTGATCGACACCGGATCGCCGGCAGGAGCCTCGGGATCGACGGCAGGAACATCGACCACCGGGTCCTCGGCAGGAACCTCGACCTCCGGCTCGTCGGGCGGAGTTTCGTCAACCGGCGGTTCCACGACAGGAGGTTCGACGGCGGGTGGTTCGACGACGGGTAGCGGGTTTACCGTGATCGTCATGGCGCCAAGTAACGGTCCGCTCGCGTCCTCGTCGCCGTCGTCGATATTGACTGCGATAGTCGTATCCAGGGTATTGCTCGCGCCCGGAATGAACTCGAGATTGGCCAGCGCGGTGTTGACCTGTGCCACCGTGCCGGTAATCGTCCACACCCCGGTCGTCGCGTTGTAGCTGGCGCCGTCGTTTGCAGTCAGACTGCCGGTGCTGACATCGATCAGCGTCAGTGTGGCGGTCACGGTTTCACCGCTGTCCGCGTCGGTGATGACGATGTCATTCAAAGCCACGCTCGCATCGCCCTGGTTATAATTCGAGATGCTGGATAAGTTGGTCGCGCTCGGCGCATCGTTGACCGGGGTGACATCCAGCGTAATGCTGCCGGTGAGCGGACCGCTCGCGTCCTCGTCGCCGTCGTCGATGCTGACCGAAATACTGGTATCG
>JAOTUD010000030.1 GCA_029864065.1 Gammaproteobacteria bacterium
CTGGCGCAAGCCGAGCGCGCGCCACTGCGCGAACTGCGGCAGGCGTTCCTGCAGGATGGCGAGCAGCGACGCCAGCAACGCGATCGCGGCGACGATCATCGTCAGGCCGTTCATCGCCGCGGTGATTGCGAAGGTGCGGTCAAAAATACCCACCGACAGCCGGCGCACCTGCGCCTGCGAAATCCAGTCACCCGGCTGCGCGCCCAGCGCCCGCAGGCTTGCCTCGGCCTGTTGCATGGCTTCGTTATTACCGGGCTTTAACCACAGCGCGATACCGCGCGAGTAATAATGGCGCCAGTTGCGCGCGACCGCTTGGTACGGCAGGTAAAATTGAAAGTAGGGATTACCATAGTCGTAAAATACGCCAACCACTTCGAATTCCCTGGCGCCAGCGTCCGTGTTCAGCTCGATGGTTTCGCCGAGCTCGATCCCGGCCAGAAAGTGCAGCTGCTCGTTTATCAATACCTTGCCCGGCTGCTCGCGCCATACCTTTAGCGCGGCGGCGGCCGACTCGCCCTGCCACAGCGACAGGGGTAGCTCGAGACTGTCCGGGGCGCGCGGATCGATGCCCCGCACCAGCGTCGGCCGGTCGCGCCAGCGCGTGCTGACGCCGATGCGATAATGGCTGTCGGCCAGCCAGGTTCGGTTCGACGGCGCAACCTTGAGTTGCTCATAATCTACCCGGGGCGCGCGCAGGTAGATATCCGCGCTTTGCCTGACGTCCAGCCAACCGACGAAGGCATCGCGGAAGCTGTCCACCAGCGTGCCGACGCCGAGATTCGCGGTCAACGCCAGCAGCAGGGCCATCATGGCGCTGCGAAAGGCCGGCATCTGCGACCAGCCGTCGCTGACCATCCAGCGCGGCAGCAACCGGTTTCGCGGCACCAGCCAGCCGGCTAACCGCAGACCCGCGGCGAGCAGTATCGGCAACATCCAGGCCGCGGCGAACAGCATCAGGCCGAGCACGACGAAACCCTGGGTCGCGGTTTCGATGCGCCCATAGGAAAACCCGGCGATCAGCGCCAGCGCCAGCGCCGCCAGCGCGAGCCGGCGGCGCGCGACCGCCTCGTCGCGCAGCAATCCCTCGCTGCGCCCGGCCTCGAGGCTGGACTGCTGCAATTGCCGGTAGAGCGGCCAGCTGAGCGCCCAGATCAGTCCCAGCAGGGTTATGCTCCAGGCCTGCAATAGCGTGCGCGGGCTCAGGCCGAGTTCGGAGTCGACCGTCGCGGCATAAAGGCTCTGCAGGCTGGCGCCGAGGCCTGGCAGCAGGGCATGAGCCAGCAGGATGCCGAGCGCGAATCCGAGCGCGGTGCCGATCAGGCTCCACAGCAGCGTCTCCAGCAGTATCGCCGTGAACAGTTGATGCGTCGCGCAGCCCATCAGCCGCAGGTCGAGGATAGTCGCGCGACGGTACCACAGCGAAAATCGCACCGCGTTGAAGACGATGAACAGGCCAACCGCGAAAGACAGCAGGCTCATCGCGGTCAGGTGACCGTGCAGCGATGCGGTGAGTTCGCGCAGGTCGATGTGCTGCTGGTTTTCGGTCAGCTCGAGATAATCCGGCAGCAGCGCCGCGAGCCTCGCGTACTCGCGCCGGGTAACAGGTCCCACCGCCAGGTAACTGAAGCGGTCGCTGCCGGACAGCGACATCGCGGCGCCGATATCGAGCAGTACGCGCCTGCCCTGCTGTTCACGCGCCTGGATCAACGCCGGCGGCAATGACCGGCCGTCGCGCAACTGCAACTGCGCGCCTGGTTCGAGCCCGAGTTCGCGCGCCAGTACTTCGGGCACCCACGCGCGGTAAGGCGGCTGCACGAACTTCAGCCAGGTTTCCGCAAAGTCCCCGCTATCGCCCTGCGCGCCGAAGGCATCTTCGGGCAGCGCCAGCAAATCCGTCGCGATGATGCTGATCGACACCCCGCCGGCGGTGCTGACCTCGAGTTCGATCAGCGGGAAAACCTGGCGCAACCCGGCGCGGCGCAAATCGATGTAAAGCGATTGCTCGATACCCTCGTCGCGGCGGCTCTGGATCCAGTAGCTGGCCTGCGCGCCGAGCAGGCTTTGCGCCTGCCGGTAACTTGCCTCGGCGTGCTGGTTGATAATCTGTACCGCGGACCAGAGACCCACGCCGGCGATCAGCCCGGTAGTCATGAACAGCGTCTGCCACGGGTGCCGCCAGTAATGGCTCAGCAAAGCCTTCAGGATCCAGGCAAACCCGCGGTTCATTCGCTTTCGGACAGCTTGCCGTTGTGCAGGCTGACGCGCCGATCCATGAAAGCGGCCATTGCCCTGCTGTGGGTCACCATCAACAGGCTGCTGCCGGCCAGCTTGACCAGGTCGCTGAACAGGCCCATCACCTCGAGGCTCGAGGCTTCGTCGAGGTTGCCGGTGGGTTCGTCGGCGAGCACCAGCTGCGGCTTGTGCAGCAGCGAACGCGCGATCGCAACCCGCTGCTGCTGTCCGCGCGACAACTGGGATGGGTACTTGTCGAGCTGTGCGTCGAGTCCGAGACGATCGATGAGCTCGCGCTCGTAGTCCGGGTCGAAGCGCTGGCACAGCGCGGCCTGGAAGCGGATATTATCGATGATCGACAATGTCGAAATCAGGTGAAACTGCTGGAACACGAGGCTGAGCTGCACGCGCCGCATCGCCGCCAGCGACGCTTCCGACTCGGCGTGCACGCGGTGGCCCGCAAACAGGATCTCGCCGCTGTCCGGCCGATCGAGCCCGGCGACCAGGTGCAGCAGCGTCGACTTGCCGCTGCCGCTCTCGCCGAGCAGGGCGACCGACGCAGCCGCGCCCATTTCGAAATCGACCCCTTCCAGCACGTTCTGGCGTACGCCGGCATACTGGTAAGACTTGTAGAGATTATTGATTGAGAGCATCGCGATCGAATGCTAACCGAATTTATTTGCCGGCAGTAACTTAATATTACGTCGCGTTCGCGGCGATGGATTTAGCGGGCCAATAAAGTAAACTGCGCGCGATACCTCCGGAGTGACCATGACAGCCATTTGCGATATCAGGGACCTGCAGAAGCTGGCGCGCCGCCGCGTGCCGCGCATGTTTTACGAGTACGCGGACTCGGGCTCCTGGACCGAGTCGACCTACCGCGCCAACGAAGCCGATTTCCGGGACATCAGGCTGCGCCAGCGGGTCGCCGTCGACATCACCGAGCGCTCGGTCAAAACCGAAATGATCGGCCAGCCTGTCGCCATGCCGGTTGCTCTTGCGCCGGTCGGATTGACCGGCATGCAGTACCCCGACGGCGAGATCAGGGCGGCGCGGGCGGCGCAGAAATTCGGCGTGCCGTTCACGCTGTCGACGATGAGCATCTGCTCGATCGAGGACGTCGCCGAACACACCAGCGAACCTTTCTGGTTTCAGCTCTACGTGATGAAGGACCGCGATTTCGTCGGCCGCCTGATCGACCGCGCCAGGGACGCCGGCTGCAGTGCGCTGATGCTGACCCTCGACCTGCAGATTCTGGCCCAGCGTCACAACGATATTCGCAACGGCCTGAGCGCGCCGCCGAAGCCGACGCTCAACGCCGCGCTGCAATTGCTGACGCGCCCGCGCTGGTGCCTGAACATGCTCAAGACCAGGCGGCACAGCTTCAGGAATATCGTCGGCCACGCCAAAGGCGTCGACGATTTATCGTCGCTCTCGTCCTGGACCGCCGAACAGTTCGACCCGAAGCTGTCGTGGCAGGATATCGACTGGATCAGGGAACGCTGGGGCGGCAAGCTGATCCTCAAGGGCATACTCGATCCCGAGGATGCGCGCATGGCGGCCAAAACCGGCGCCGATGCGATCATCGTCTCGAACCATGGCGGCCGCCAGCTCGACGGCGCGCGCTCGTCGATCAGCGCATTGCCGGGGATCGTGGACGCGGTCGGCAATGATATCGAGGTTCATTTCGACGGCGGCATCCGTTCCGGACAGGACGTGTTGAAGGCGATCTGCCTCGGCGCCAAGGCCACTTACATCGGGCGCGCGTTTATCTACGGGCTCGGCGCGCGCGGCGAAGCCGGCGTGTCGCAGGCGCTCGATATCATTCACCGCGAACTCGACATGACGATGGCGCTGTGCGGCGAACGCCTGCTGCAAAACCTCGGCCACCATAATCTGCTGAATCCGCCCGGTTGATCCAGTCCCGTCTCTTCGAAGGGACCTGGTATATCGCGACCATGGAGATTCAAAACCGAACCGACACCAGCACCGATGGGCGACGACTGCGCCGCGCTTTTACCATCGCGTGTTCTGTTACGCTGCTGCTGTGGGTGGTGAAACTCGTAGAGTATCTCGGCGGGTTCGATTTTTCCCGGTTCGGAATATATCCGCGCGCGATGGAGGGACTCATCGGGATACTCTGCGCGCCGTTCATCCATGGCTCCTTCGCGCACCTGTTCGCCAATACCGCGCCGGTTATCGTGATCGGAACCATGCTGCTCTACGGTTACCCGCGCGCAGCCAGGGTGCTGCTGCCGGCGGTCTATCTCGGCGGCGGGCTCGTGGTGTGGCTGTTTGCGCGCGACGCCTATCACATCGGCGCCAGCGGGCTCGCTTTCGGCATGCTGTACTTCGTCCTGACGGTCGGCATTCTGCGTTGGGACAGGCGCGCCATCGCCCTCTCGCTGGTGGTGTTTTTTCTCTACGGCGGCATGATCTGGGGTGTTTTGCCCGAATCGCGCGAGGTATCCTTCGAGTCGCACCTGGCCGGCGCCGTGATCGGCACCGTGCTGGCCTTCGTGCTGCGGTACCGGGATCCCGCACCGCCGCGCAAACAGTACAGCTGGGAACAAGAAGACGCTGATGACGAAGACTCCGACTGGCCGCAGGGTTTATAGCAAGGTACCGGGATCAAATTTAAATTACAGGCGTTAACCAATACCAGGCAAACACCGGCAACCACACCGGCACAGTCGATATTCGGCCACAATCCGTCATTCCGGCGCAAGCCTGCGCGGCCCGGCCGGAATCCATTACCGGGGCTACACAAAAATCTGCCGGGCGTAGCCCGGATTTACTCCATCGAAGGCGTTGAGATGGATGCTGGCGCGGGCGCGCCGCGCAGGCGCCGGCATGACGGACTCAGAGGCGGTAAGGGTCGTTCTCGGAAGCTCATAACATTTATATGAGTGTCGGTTTACGAGTCGCCGGGATCTGGGTTTTGTTCGCGGGCGCGCAGGTCGATGCGACGCACCTTGCCGGTGGTGGTCATCGGCAGGCTGTCGATGAATTCGATTTCGCGCGGGTATTCGTGCGCCGAGAGCCGGGTGCGCACCGATTGCTGGATCTCGGTGGCGAGTTCGTCGCTGGGCTCGTGGCCGTCGGTCAGCACCACGAACGCCTTGACGATCTGGCCGCGTAATTCATCCGGCTTGCCGATCACCGCGGCCTGCAGCACGGCCGGATGTTTCAATAATGAATCCTCGATTTCGCCGGGGCCGATGCGATAACCGGCGCTGGAGATGACATCGTCCTTGCGCCCGACAAACCACAGGAAACCATCCGCGTCGCGGTAGCCGACGTCGCCGGTGCGAAACCAGTTCGCGGTGATCTTTGCCTGCGTCGCTTCCGCATTGTTCCAGTAGCCGAGAAACATGACCGGGTCGTCACACCAGGCCGCAAGCTCGCCTTCCTGACCATCCCCAACGACATTGCCGTCGTCGTCGATCACGTCGACCTGGTGGCCCGGGTAAGGCTTGCCCATCGACCCTGGTTTCGGCGCCATGATCGCCGAGCAGTTGCCGACGATGTAGTTGAACTCGGTCTGCCCCCACATTTCGTTGATCGTCAGGCCCAGGGTATCGCGACCCCAGTGGATCAACTCCTCGCCGACCTGCTCGCCGGCGCTCATGACGGCGCGCAGCCGCAGGTCGAAGCGCGAGCCGATATCGGGCAAGGCGCGCAGCATTTTCAGCGCGGTCGGCGGAATGAAGGCATTGGTGACCGCGTAATCGGACATCAGCCGGCACACCCGTTCCGCATCGAAGCCGCCGCCCTCGTAGGCCACGATCGGCATACCGTAGTTCAGCGCCGGGAACAGTGCATCCCAGAGTCCACCGGTCCAGGCCCAGTCGGCAGGTGTCCAGAACACGTCGCCCGGTTGCGGGAAAAAATTCTGCGACATCTCGAAGCCGGTAAAGTTACCGAATATCGCGCGATGCGCGATCAGCGCACCCTTGGGCGGCCCCGTGGTGCCGGAGGTATAAATCAGGCAGGCCGGATCGTCGGCCCGGGTTTGCACCATCTCGAATCGATCCGAGCCCTTCCCCAGCAGCGCCCAGAATTCATCGGCCGCGACGCCGCAGCGACAACCGATAACCCGCTGCAGATCGGGTAACCCGGGCTGCAGTTTTTTGACGTCATGGTAGCGATTGGCGTGCACGATCGCGGCGCGCGCGCCGCTGTCGCGCAGCCGGTAATCGAGCGCCTCGGGGCCGAACAGGATGGCGAGCGGCAGCGATACCGCGCCGAGCTTGTGGATTGCGAGATGCGCGACAACGGTTTCGATGGTTTGCGGCAACACGATGGCGACGCGATCGCCGCGGGCGATGCCGGCAGCGCGCAACGCGTTGGCGAATCGATCGGAGAATTTCTTCAGGTCGGCGAAACGGTAGCTGGCGCGTTCGCCCGCGGCATTTTCGTAGTAGACGGCAACCTGCTCTGACCGGTCCTGGTGACGCTCGCAAATCCGGTGGGCAACGTTGACATTGTCCGGGATCGACCAGCGGAATTCGCGGCGAATTGCATCAAAACCGGTGTCCGCAGGATCGATTAACCGCATTGCGCTTCGAAATTGTTAAAAAATGCATAATACCCCAACAAAATGCAAAACTCAGTTGAGATACTACAATATAGGAGCTATACCTAGGTTTATTCTACAAATTTAGACTAAAGCACTGATAATAGTGTAGAATTTTCCTTCCAATCTGCTAAAAATGACGTGAGACAAGCGCTTCTGGGCGATAGGCATCATGAACAATTACGAAGACTGGGCACAACTTGTTGCGAAAAAACTTGCCGGCGAAGCCGACATCATCGCGGCAATCGATAAAGACGAGCTGGAAGATGCGGCCGCGGCCGACGCATTCATAAGCGCCGTACTCGAACCATTTCTACCGGAAAACTTCGGGGTTGGATCGGGTCGCATTGTCGATGCTTTCGGCAATTACTCCGACCATCTCGACGTCATAGTCTATAACCGGGATTTCCCGCGCATCGGATTACGCGGCACTCATTCCGCTTATCTCTACGAATCGGTACTCGCCGTTTTCAACGTGCGTGCAAAGTTCATCCGCAAGACTTTCTTCGAGTGCCTGAACGCATGCGCGTCGATGGCGCAGCTCGAGACCAACATCGATAAGGCGGTGCTGATCAAGCTGGCCAAGAAAAACGGATTGAAACCCGGCCCCAACAAGCGCTTCATCCACCGCGATCCGCTGCGCACCGCGCGCTTCGAACTGATCGGCAGGCCACCGGCATTCGTGTTCGGCTTCAACGGCATGAAGTACAGCTACCGCCAGCTGCAGGAAAATATCGAACTGTGGATCAAGGGCCGCCAGGAAGAGCAGATCGAAACGCCGATGAAATCCTTGCCCGCGGTGATCGCCACCCAGGGATGTTTCGCCTGGCGCAACGCCGCGCCGCTAGCCCTGAGCAACCGCGAAATGCTCGGTATCGGTAACGACGATGCGCCGATCCGGCTGGTCGTGTTGCAAATGCTTTACCTGCTCAACCGCCGTCTCAACGTCACCGCCGACGGGTACGGATTGAAACCAAGCCTGAATGCCTACCTGAGCCAGTTCTCGGCACCGAAATTCGAAATCGGCGTTGGCGATGTGGCCGAAATTTTCGATCTTGAACAAAGCAAGGCCGGCAATGAACTGCCAGACGAAACCACCCAGGGCTTCGCCCGTGCCAGGGATCATGCCCCGGCAGAAACGGCGGCTGCAGTAGCGGCCGCACCCATGGCCAGCCCGGCCACGAAACCCGAGGAGCAACCGGCCGCGAGCACGGTCCCGGAAGTGCCCCAGCAAGCGGCCGCGAGCGCGGTCCCGGAAGCGCCGCAGCAACCAGCCGTTTTTGACAAGCCATCACCGTTCGCGTCGGCGCCGATCCCACCAGCACAGCCATCGAATCCGACGGGCTCACAGGATAGCGGTTTGCAGTCCGAGAAAGGCTCAGGGGTATTCGACAAGCCATCGCCGTTCGCGTCGGCACCGGTAAAATCCGCCGCGGCTCCGGTTGCGGATGAACCGCAACGTTCGCCGGCGCCGATTGCGCCGCTCGGATCGGCGCCGATTCCGCCGATGCAAAACTCCGCGCCGCCCGCACCGACGCCGCCGAATCCGCCGGTCTCGACGCCGCTGGGATCGGCACCGATCCCGCCGATGCAATCGTCGACAGCGGAGACCCGCAAGCCGGATCCCGAACCGGTTACCGCCAAGGTGATTCCGCCCAAGCCGCCGGTCGACATCGAACTGGGATTCGGTAGCGAACCCGCCGCCGCGGATGACAAGCCCGACGAAGAAGAGGACGAGTTTATCAATACGGTCATCATTCCGCCCAACGCGGGAGCAACCAACCAGGATAAATCGCGTAATTCCACCGATGCGTTTATCGCGCGCGTCAAGCAACAGTTATCCACTTCCGAGGCGCTGCCCGAAAACGAGAAGGATTTTTCGTCTACTATCCCGCAGTAACGGCTAAGGTTTGCCAGAATCCCGCATGAGGCCCCGGGGATATCCGGGCCAAAGCCAATTCGACACCGGGCAGCAGTGTCGAAACCCCTTCCGGCAATGCACGCGGAATTTCTACTTGTCGCCGCCGCCGTCCATCCTTAACATGACAAATATCAAGGTATCTTATATCTTGGTAACATAAGATTTTTAAAAGTTACTTAACTAAAACCAAGGGCAAAAACATGAAAAAAATTCTTTTCCTTATCTTGGCTTCGGCACTTTGCATGAACGCGTCAACCGCTGCCGCAGGCGACGCCGCGGCGGGTAAAACCAAGGCGGCGACCTGCGGCGCCTGTCACGGTATGAACGGCATCAGCCCCAACGACCTGTGGCCCAACCTGGCGGGGCAGAAGGAAGGCTACCTGGTAGCCCAGCTCAAGGCGTTTCGCGACGGTCAACGCGCCAACCCGATGATGGCGCCCATGGTGGCACCGCTTTCGGACGCGGATATCGACGATCTCGCGGCCTATTACTCCAGTCTCGGAAAATAGTTTCGATCGTTAACCGCGGTCAGGTTGGCGCCCGCGCCAGCCTGACCGCAGCGCAAATACGGTAAATCCATCCTGGCGCGCCTCAAGGGTAGCCGGTCCGCCGCGCTTTCCTCCCTGGATCCGTTGCTCCAGCATACCGCTTGCAAACACTCTTCTTGTATGCCCCTACGGAATTGCCGGATTTGACAATAATCAAGGTAGGCGCGATTTAGCTGCGGATATACTCGCCTCAATATTCTAACCAGCAGGGTGGGCGCCGTGATATCGCAGACAACGAAGCATCTGAAATTATACCTTTCCATCATACTCGCAATGTCCGTACTCGTGACGCAGTATGCTTTCGCCAAGGCCGAGCAGGAAGCCGAAACCCGCTACCAGGGGGCCGCTTCCGGCATCGACCCGTCGGTAACCCAGGACATGATCGATTCCGAGGGGCCGCCGATGACGGTGGACGAGTACAAGGCGGCAAAACAGGTTTACTTCGAGCGTTGCGCCGGTTGTCACGGCGTGCTGCGCAAGGGCGCGACCGGCAAGCCGCTGACCACGGACATCACCCGCGCGCGCGGCATTATTTACCTCAAGACCTTTATTACCTACGGCTCGCCCGCCGGCATGCCGAACTGGGGTTCGTCCGGAGAACTGAACGAAGCCGAGGTCGACATGATGGCGCGTTACCTGCAGCACGAGCCGCCCACGCCGCCCGAGTGGGGCATGAACGATATGCGCGGCAGCTGGAAGCTGGTGGTCCCGACCGATAAGCGTCCCAGCAAGAAAATGAACAAGTACAACATCGAAAACCTGTTCTCGGTCACCCTGCGTGATACCGGCCAGGTGGCGCTGATCGATGGTGACAGCAAGGAGATCATCAACATCGTCAAGACCGGCTACGCGGTGCATATTTCGCGCATGTCGGCGTCGGGCCGCTACCTGCTCGTGGTGGGCCGCGACGCGCGCGTCAACCTGATCGACATGTGGATGGAAAAGCCGGACACGGTGGCCGAGATCAAGATCGGCCTCGAGGCGCGTTCGGTCGAAACCTCGAAATACAAGGGATATGAAGACAAGTGGGCGATCGGCGGGTCTTACTGGCCGCCGCAGTACGTGATCATGAACGGCGATACGCTGGAGCCGAAAACCATCGTTTCCACCCGTGGCATGACGGTCGACACCAAGGAATATCATCCGGAACCGCGGGTCGCGGCCATCGTCGCCTCGCACGAGCATCCCGAGTTCATCGTCAACGTCAAGGAAACAGGCAAGATACTGCTGGTCAACTACACCGACCTCGACAACCTGTCGGTCACCACCATCCCGGCGGCGCGCTTCCTGCACGACGGCGGATGGGACCGGACCCATCGCTACTTCCTGACCGCGGCCAACCAGTCGGACAAGGTCGCGGTAGTCGATTCCAGGCTGCGCAAGCTGATCGCGTTGATCGACGTCGACAAGATCCCGCACCCCGGACGCGGCGCCAACTTCACGCATGCCAAGTACGGCCCGGTATGGGCGACCAGCGCCCTGGGTAACGACAAGATCACGCTGATCGGCACCGATCCCGGCGGCCACCCCGAGCAGGCGTGGAAGGTAGTCGAGATTCTGAAGGGACAGGGCGGTGGATCGCTGTTTATCAAGACCCACCCGAATTCGACCAACCTGTACGTGGACACCCCGCTCAACCCGGCTGAAAAAATCAGCCAGTCGATTGCCGTGTTCGACACCAGAAACCTGGACAAGGGTTACAAGGTGCTGCCGATCGCCGAATGGGCGGGTCTCGGTAAGGGCGCGAAACGCGTGGTTCAGCCCGAGTACAACAAGGCCGGCGACGAGGTCTGGTTCTCGGTGTGGAGCGGCAAGGAGGAAGAGTCCGCGCTGGTTATCATCGACGACAAGACGCTGAAACTGAAAAAGGTGATCAAGGACAGCCGTCTGGTCACGCCGACCGGCAAGTTCAACGTTTACAACACGGTACACGACGTCTATTGATCCGACCTTGAGGAGGGCAACAACGGGGTTGCCCTCCGCTTTCACTCACTCCCGGTGCAGGCTGCTGTCGCGTTTCGCACGCCAGATGGAAATCCCCGGTCATGTCACGCCAGCTAGTTAAACTCCTGATCCTGTTGTCGCTCGCGGGTGCCTGGACTCATTCCAGCGCCGAGTCCGCCCGGCAACTGTTCGCGCAGCACTGCGCCGCCTGCCACGGCATCAATCGTCTGGGACTTACCGGCCCGGCATTGTTACCGGGCAACCTCGGGCGACTCAAGCCGGAACAGGCGCGGGCCGTAATTACCGACGGCTTGCCGGCGACGCAGATGCCCGCCTTCGGTCAGCAAATAAGCGCGGCACAGATCGCCTCGCTGGTCGACTACATTTACACGCCGCCGGCGCAGGCTCCGACCTGGGGCGCAGCCGAGATTCGCGAAAGTCGCCTGGTACTTAACCCCGGCCTGCTCAAACCCGAGGCCGCGTTACTGGAGCCGGTCTACCGGGCCGACCCCCTCAACCTGTTCCTCGTGGTGGAAGCCGGCGACCACCATGTGTCGGTGCTCGACGGCGACAGTTTCCAGCGTCTGGCGCGTTTCAAATCCCGGCATGCCCTGCATGGCGGCCCCAAGTACAGCTCCGACGGCCGCTATGTTTACTTCGCGTCGCGCGACGGCTGGATAACCAAGTTCGACATGCATCGGCTGCAAAAGGTGGTCGAGGTGCGCGCGGGGATCAACACCCGTAACGCCGCGGTATCGGCAGACGATCGCTATGTCATGGTCGGCAACTACCTGCCGCACACGCTGGTGGTGCTCGATGCGGTCGACCTGAGCCTGGTCAGGATTATCCCGGTGACCGACCGCAACGGGGAAATGACCTCTCGCGTCAGCGCGGTTTACACGGCGCCACCGCGCGACAGTTTCGTCGTCGCGCTCAAGGATTTGCAGGAAGTCTGGGAAATCAGCTATCTCGACGATCCGCCGGCGGTTTTCAACAGCTTCGTGC
>JAOTUD010000031.1 GCA_029864065.1 Gammaproteobacteria bacterium
GCTCGACCCGCAAACCGTGCGTTTCAACCTGCCGGCGCCGAAGCCCGGCCTGCTGGTGCACTTTGCCAATTCTTACGCGCAGGGCTTCCAGCCCAAGCACTTTCTCGGCCAATGGGATCCCGAGCTGAGCCCGGACGCCGACAAGAAGGCGCAGGCGATGGGCTTCAAGGATGGATACGAGGTGATCTCGAACTACTACGGCAACTCCGACTGGACCGATACGCCGACGCCGATGCTGCGCAGCCCGGACAAGGTCAAGAAAATGCCCAAGGACACGATGCCGACGCTCGAGTCGCACATCCTGATCTCGGAAAGCACCGAGGGCCGCCACCTGGTGGCGAACCCGTATTTCTTCCAGGTCGACACCGCCGGCAACCAGCTGCCCTACATCAACGAGCAGGATGAAATCTTCGTCAACGAGGACGAGGTGCGCCTGCTGAAACTGGTCAACGCCGAGGTGGATTTCAAGGCGCAGTCGCTGCAGCTGTCGACCGCGCCGCTGCTGCTGGAAAACCAGCAAAAGGGAGACTACACCGTGCACCTGCGGCCCGAAGTCACGATCGCGAGCCTCGGCATCAACATGACCCACGAGGACCCGGACAAGCGCAAGCTCTTCGCCGACCTGCGCTTCCGCCAGGCGATGTCGGTTGCGATAAATCGCAACGAAATCAACGAGGTCGCCTTCTTCGGTATGGGCGAACCCAAGCAATATACCGGTTTCACCGATTCACCCCCGTTCGTCGAGGAAAAATGGAAACAGTATTACGCACAGTACGATCCTAAACTCGCGACCAGGCTGCTCAAGGAAATCGGCATGAAAGACGTCGACGGCGACGGTTTCCTGGAAATGCCGAATGGCAAGAAACTGGTGATCAATCTGCAGTTCTCGGTGCAGGGCGTCCCCGCCGCAATGGTCGAACTGATCGGTCAGCACTGGGCCGCGGTCGGCATCCAGACCACGGTCAAGGAAGTCACCCCGGACGAGTATCGCAGCGCGCAATCGGCCAACAAGCTGGACGTCACCATGTGGCGTAACGGCCAGCCGCTCGCGATCGTGCTCGGCACCAACCAGATCTGGGTACCGCCGTACCACGATTACTTCACCGTGCGCACCAACATGCTGTGGGCCGAATGGGTGGATTCGAACGGTGCCAGCGGCGTGGAACCGCCGGACTACGCGAAACAGATGATGAAAGACATCAACGCGTTCCAGTCCACCACCGTGGGCACGCCGGAATCGGACAAGATCGGTGCACGCCTGGTCGAGAACCTGGTCGAGAACCTGCTGTTCATCGGCACGGTGCAGGTGCCGGCGCCGATTTACCACCGCAACGCGCTGAAAAACTTTGTCGAGTACAAGACCCACTCGTTCGAGTATTACCGGTCCTACCCTTATCGGCCGACCCAGTGGTGGCTGGACGAGTAACATCGTATAGTTGACAGAAAAATTGGCTGCGGGCTATTCTAGGCCCGCAGCCAAAATAACAAATCTTCCCGGGCCCGTGGCCACAGGAGGAACCAGAGGGGGGGCGTAGCAACACCGATGTTCCATTTCCTGCAATTCGCCGCCACGCGCGCCGCGCTCGCGGTTGTCACGCTGATCATGGTGTCGTTCATCGTGTTCAGCCTGATGGAACTGGTGCCGGGTGACTGCGCCGAGCGCTACCTCGCCTTCAAGAATACCCAGGGAAACCAGATATCGATCGCCGATATCGAGGCTGAACGCGTGCGTCTCGGGCTGGATAAACCCTATGTCATTCGCTGGGGGAAGTGGATTGTCGAGGCTTTCCAGGGAGAATTCGGCGATAGCTGCATCCTGCGCGTCAATATTGCGCAATTGCTGGGGGAGAAGTTCTGGATCAGCCTGGTGATCTGTTTAACCTCGCTGCTGGTTGCTTATTTAATTGCAATCCCCGTCGGCATCATTTCTGCCACCTCCAAGAGTCCGATCACCAACAATGCCCTGCGGCTGATCAGCTATCTCGGGCTTGCGATGCCGAATTTCCTGCTGGCGTTGATGATCATGTTGTTTTCAACCGTGGTTTTTGGCGATAGCCTGACGGGATTGTTTTCCAAGGAGTTTCGTGATGCGGCCTGGTCTTATGATCGGGTCGTGGATTTTCTGTCTCGTGCCTGGTTACCGGTGTTTATCCTCGGCTGGTCGGCAACCGCGTTTGCGATTCAGACCGTGCGCGCACTGATGTCCGACGAAGTGGGCAAATTGTACGTGCTCGCCGCCGCCGCCCGTGGCGTTACCGGGCGACGCCTGCTGTGGCGCTATCCCGCGCGGCACTCGCTCGGACCGATCATCAACTCGCTGGGCTTCGATCTGAACCGGATCTTCAACGAGTTGCCGATTGTCGCATTGATACTGACCCTGACGGAAGCCGGGGCCCTGTTGATCGAGGCGCTGGCGCGCTCCAACGACCAGCAGCTAGCGGGTGCGATCATCTTCCTGCTGACGGCCAGCATCGTCGGCATTAATTTCGTCACCGACATCATACTCGCGCTGACCGATCCGCGGGTTCGCCGCAGTATCCTGGGATAATCGAGATGACCGATTCCGCAACCATCGAAGCAACCGATGCCAAGGTAGACCAGAGCCGCAAAGAGGCCTATTTTACCGCCGGCCAGGGACAGCTGATCTGGGCCCGATTTAAAAGGCAGCGCGCAGCGATGATCGGTGCCGCGGTGCTAATTCTTTTGATCCTGTCAGGATTGTTTGCGCCCTTCCTGACGCCCTATGATCCGACGATCCAGGGTCGCAATGTCGACTACCAGAACGGCACGCCGAATATTCCGAAGTTCTGGGATGAAAACGGCTTTTCATTTCGACCCTTTATCTACACCTTTGAGCGAGCCCGCTCGATCGAGACCAATTTCCGCTGGGTGACCAAGGTCAACAGGGACAAGCGCCGTTACGTGGTTTTCTTCCCGGAGGGCGACAAATACACGCTGTTTGGAATGACCTTCAAAACGCACCTGTTTGGCGTCGACGAGGGCAAGATTCATCTTTTCGGCACCGACGGAACGGGCAAGGATATCTTTTCCAGAACCTTCCATTCGATCAACACCTCGCTGGCGGTGGGCACGATCGGCGTTCTGCTCGCCTTCGTGCTGGCGCTGATCATCGGCGGCGTTTCCGGGTACTATGGCGGCTGGGTCGACTCGATTTTACAGATGGTCACCGACGCGGTGCGAACCATTCCCGCGATCCCGCTATTCATGGCGATCGCGGCCTTCATTCCGCCCGAGATAAGCTCCGAGGGACGGTTTTTTATCATATCGATCATTCTCGGCTTTATCGGCTGGCCGACGCTGGCGCGGCGGGTGCGTACGCATCTGCTGACAGAGCGTAACCAGGAATACGTGCTCGCGGCGCAATTATGCGGTGCTTCGTCGAGCCACATTATCGGCCGTCATCTGCTACCGAGTTTTACCAGCTATATCATCGTCGACCTGATCATTTCCTTCCCCTACATGGTGCTCTCCGAAACCGCGCTCAGCTTTATCGGCCTCGGCCTGAAGGAACCGGTCAACTCGCTCGGCGTCATGCTGCAAAACGTGACCAAGGCGGACGTGCTGCTCAACTACCAGTGGAACTTCATTCCGGTCATCTTCTTTATCACGCTGGTGCTCGCCTTCGTGTTTGTCGGTGACGGTCTTCGTGATGCCGCCGATCCTTACGCGGATACCAAAAAATGACGAGCCCGCTGATTTCCGTAAAAGATCTGACTTTGCGCTTCAAGACCGACGAGGGGCTGGTCACCGCCGTCAACAACGTGTCCTTCGATATCGCGCCGGGCGAGGTGCTCGGGCTGGTGGGTGAGAGCGGTTCCGGAAAATCGGTCACCGCCAAGGCGTTGATGATGTTGAACGCCGATAACTCGGTATATGACCCGTCGAGCCGAATAACGCTGCGCGTCGACGACCAGGAAATCGATGTATTGTCATTGAAGCGTCCCAAAGACCAGATGGTTATCCGTGGCGGCTCGATCTCGATGATCTTCCAGGAGCCGATGGCGAGTTTCGCGCCGGCGATCAGCATCGGCGACCAGATGGTCGAACAATTGCTGATCCATTCGGATATGAACGCGGTCAAGGCCAGGGAAATATCGATCGAAATGCTCGACCGGGTCGGTATTCCCGAGCCGGCGCAACGCTTCAAGCAGTACGCCTTCGAGTTTTCCGGCGGCATGCGTCAGCGCGCGATGATCGCGATGGCGTTGTCCACCAAGCCGAAGCTGCTGATTGCCGACGAACCGACCACCGCGCTCGACGTGACCATCCAGGCGCAGGTCATCGATTTGATGAAAGACCTGGTCGAGGATTTCCACATGTCGATCCTGTTTATTACCCACGATCTCGGCGTCATCGCGCAAACCGCGGACCGCGTCGCCGTCATGTACCTCGGTAACCTGGTCGAAACCGGAACCGTGCGCCAGGTGATCAATACGCCCGCGCACCCCTACACCCGCGGGCTGCTGAACTCGCTGCCCAAGCTCAACGATCTCGAAGCGCCGCTGACCCCGGTGCCGGGTGATATCCCGTCGCCGCTGGATCGGCCCCCGGGCTGCGTCTTCCATACCCGCTGCCCGGAATATATCGGCGACGTCTGCAAGACACAGATACCGGGTTATTCCAAGGATAGCGCCAACCACGAGGTGTCCTGCCACCTGGCGACGCAGGGAGAGCAGCCATGAGCAACGACGTGTTGATCAGGGCGAATGACCTGTCGGTGCACTTCCCGCTGCGCGGCTTCATGTTCGGTGAGCGCCCGGTGGTGCGAGCCTGCGAGGGCATCAACATCGCAATCGAAAAAGGCAGCTTCTTCGGGCTGGTCGGTGAATCGGGTTCCGGCAAGACCACGCTGGGCCGGGCGATGCTGAAGGCGGCCCCGATCAGCAAGGGCGAAGTCATTTATTCGGACGACGAGGTTACCTACAATCTCGCGACGCTGGAGGGACCGGAGCTGAAGGACTACCGCAAGCGCTCGCAGTTGATCTTCCAGGATCCCTACGCGGCGCTGAGTCCGCGCATGACGGTGCGCGACATCATCGCCGAACCGCTGGAAGTCATGAGGCTGACCTCGAGCCGCGAGGAAACCGATGCGAGGGTGCGCGAAATAGCGGCCATGTGCCGGCTCAACCTGGAGCACCTGCGGCGCTTCCCGCACGCGTTTTCCGGCGGCCAGCGGCAGCGCATTTCGATCGCGCGCGCGCTGGTCTCAGGGCCCAGGTTTATCGTCGCCGACGAGAGCGTGGCCGCGCTCGACGTTTCGATCCAGGCCGACGTGCTGAACCTGCTGAACAAAATCCAGGCAGATAGCGGTATTACCTTCCTGTTTATCAGCCACGATCTCAGCGTCATTGCGCACACCTGTGATTTCGTCGCGGTCATGTACCTCGGGCAGATCGTCGAGTCCGCGCCGACGCGCAAGCTGTTTTCAGAAACCTTCCACCCTTATACCAGGGCGCTGCTGTCGGCTATCCCGTCGCTGGATCCCGATGTCCGCGGCCATGCGCAGCGGCTCGAGGGTGAAATCCCGAGCCCGATCAACCCGCCCCCGGGCTGCCGCTTCAATACCCGCTGTCCACATGCCCAGGAGCGCTGCCGCAGCGAGGTTCCCGAGTGGCGCGAGATGAGCAGCAAGCACCATGTTGCCTGCCACTTTGCCGAAGAGCTTGCCTGACGGGCCTGTAACCGCGGAGCGACGGAATCGTCGCTGCCCTGCATGCTGATCGAGCCCCTGCACGAGGAATTCGGCGCGCGTATTTCCGCTGTCGACCTGTCCCTGCCGCTGGATGCGCAAACCTTTGCCGAGGTCGACGCCGCGATCAATCGCTACTCGATGCTGCTGTTCGAAAACCAGGCGATGTACGATGCCGCGCAGCTGGATTTCACCTGCCGCTTTGGCCAGCTCGAGGAAGAACACGTCACCTATTACGGCCAGGGCAAGGTCGTCTATATCGGGCTGGTTGGAAATATCGATGCCAACGGCGAAAAGGTCGCGGCGCGCCAGGTCAACTCGGCACGTGGCAACGAAATGTGGCACTCGGACAGTTCGTTTCGCGAAATCCCGGCGATGTACTCGATCCTGAGCGCCTACGAGGTGCCTGACGAGGGCGGCGAGACCGAGTTCGCCAGCGCCCGCGCCGCCTACCAACGCCTCGACGAGTCGACGCGGGAACAAATCCAGGACCTCATCGGCATCCACGATTACATCTACTCGCGCACCAAGATCAGCGAGGACGCGGTCAACGAGAACCAGCGCACTTACATGCACCCGGTGCGGCAACGGCTGGTGCGGCAAAACCCGGTCACCGGCGACAAAAACCTGTTCGTCGGGTCCCACGTCAAGGAAATCGAGGGCATGCCGGACAGCAAGGCAAGGCCGTTGCTAAAACGCCTGATCGACGAGGTGACGCGGCCGCAATCGGTCTATCGCCACCGCTGGCGGGTTGGCGACGTGGTGATGTGGGATAACCGCTGCATCCTGCACCGCGGCTGCGGTTACGACGCCGAGAATTATCGCCGGCGCATGCACCAGACCCGGGTGCGCGGCTGGTGCCCGTCCATCGCCGAAGCGTTCGATCCTGCGTGACGCGCGCGTCGTCCGGGATATCGATCTCCGATGACAAACAGCCTGTTTGATTCCGCACGCTACCAGGCGGTACGCAAGCCCTTGCTGCAGGCCTCGACGCTACCGCCGGAATGCTACACCTCGCCCGAGTTTTTCAGGCGCGAAGTCGGGCGTATTTTTCTGCAGAACTGGCAGTTCGTCGGTCGCGAAGAGCAGGTTGCCGCGCCCGGCGACTATTTCTGTTTCGATGGCCTCGGCGGTTCGGTGATCGTTGTGCGCGGGCTGGACATGCGGCTAAAAGCCTACGCTAACAGCTGTCGCCATCGCGGCTCGCGCCTGCTCGACGGCAGCGGCGAGTGCAAGCGCATCGTCTGCCCCTACCACGGCTGGAGCTACCGGCTCGACGGCAGCCTCGTCGGCACGCCGGGCATGCAACGGGTCGAAAATTTCGACCCGCGGGATTACCCGTTGATCGAGCTGCCGCTGGAAACCTGGGCGGGATTCATATTCATTCACTACGCGGACTCACCGCCGCCGTTGTCGCAACACCTCGGCAGCATGGTCGACAGATTCGCGTCGCACCGCCCCGCACAGATGCGTCACGTCGGCAGCCTGGAATTTGATATCGACGCGAACTGGAAACTTCTCGCCGAAAATGCGCTGGAAGCCTACCACACCGGTACCGTGCATCGCGCGACGCTGGGGCAGCAGGATTCGAGCGTCGTCGACACCACGGGCAGCTGGACCGCGCTGCTGGTCGAGGACGAGGCCAGCGTCGCCACGCTACCGGGCGACGACAAGCCCTTCCCGCACATCGACGGGCTCGATACCGAGGCCCGGGCCGGCGCCTGCTTCACGCTGGTATTCCCATCGACCCAGCTGGTTTTCGCGCAGGATTGCCTGTGGTGGCTGGCCTTCAGCCCGGTTGCGGTGGACCGTACCCGGCTCACGCTCGGCGCCTGTTTCCCGCAATCGACGATCTGCCTGCCCGGTTTCGAGGATAAGCTTAAATCTTATTTCGAGCGCTGGCGGCTCGCGACCGCCGAGGATAACGCGATTTGCGAGGCGCAACAGCAGGGGCAGAAATGCGCGCGGGAGGCCGGTCGCTTCGCCCCCGACGAGTTTGCCGTGCACGCGCTCGCGAACTGGGTGCTGGACCAGGTCCTCGAGCGCTGAATCAGGCCGATTCGGGAGCGGTTGCGGGCGGCACCGGGCGCGGACGCCCGTTTTCGTCGAGCGCGACGAAGGTGAAATTCGCCTGCGTGACCTTGACCGTGTTGCGCGAGCGGTCGCGCTGCACCCAGGCCTCGACGTGGATCTCGAGCGACGTGTTGCCGACGCGCTTGACCTCGGTGTAAACGCACAGGATATCGCCGATCTTGACCGGGCGGATAAAATGCATGCCGTCCAGCGCCACCGTGACTACGCGGCATTGCGCGCGCTCGCTGGCGCAGATACCGGCGGCGATATCCATTTGTGCCAATACCCAGCCGCCAAAGATATCTCCCGAGGGATTGGAGTCGGCCGGCATCGCCATAGTGCGGGTGGTCAGTTCACCGTGCGGATTTTCGGACATGGTGTGCTCGCTGGCTCGGTTTCGATCCACGCATTATAGCGTTAAATGAATCAGGCAAGCCTGTTGGCCGGCTTTCAATCGCGCGCCGGCATGGGCAGCGCCGGATCGTCGAGTTCGGCGTCGAGCGGAAATACCGGCCGCACGACGTTACGGTAATCGAGCCGGCGGTAGTCCGGGGTGCACAATGCGCCGCTATCGCAAACGATTACCTGACCGGCGATCGGCTCGAAATCGGCGCGGAAATGCTGCATCGATTTCAACGCGACGACACATTTCGCCGCGGGATCGATACCGAAACTCTTGAATTGCTGCAGATCGAGCAGCTGCTGCGCAACGGTGGTCACCAGGATCTCGATGCCGCCGGCGCGAATCACCGCGGTCGGGCCGAAACTGCGCTGCAAACCGCCGATCATCGCGCCGCCGCCGATGTATCTACCATCGCTCTGCGAAACCAGTTCTACGCGCAATTCCAGGGGTCCGCCGCCAAAGGCCGGATCCACCTTGCCGCCGAGGCTGAGCTCGACCTGGTCGCCGGGCCGGTGTGATTGCAGCTGCTGTACCGTTGCGCCATCGACCATCGGGCCGAAGCAGGCATCCGCCACCCCGGCATCGAGCAGCGCACGCAGCAGGCCGGTGGCGTCGCCGTAGCTGCCCGCACCAGGATTGTCGGCATAATCTGCAATCACCAGCGGCCCGCGCTCCGGGGTGTAGCCTGTCGCGATCGCCGCTGCCGACTCGACATCGAGGTAGTCGTTCAGAACGTCGTGGCGATGGCGCCAGATTTCGGCCGCGATACCCTTGGCAAATTCCCGGTGGGCCTGCAGGTCGCCCTGCGCGGTAACCAGCACGCTGGGGCCCGCCGCGGCGATATCGGCGCTGGCAAAGCCGCCGTTGATGCTGACCGCGAAGGCATCGTCACGACGTTCCCAGGCCCTGGCGGCGGCGATCCAGTCGATCATCGGGCCGATATCGGTGCGCCCGCCGTTGACCTCCTCCAGCATCGGGCAGGTCATCCGGATCGTCTGCGGGCGTATATCGCCCTCGAGGCGGCGTTGCAGAATTTCGGCCGCCTGCCGCCCGGTCTCGCGCATGTCGACGTGCGGATAGGTCTTGTAGGAAACGATAATGTCGGCGAGCCGGCACATTTTCGCGGTGACGTTGGCGTGCAGATCGAGCGTGATCGCGATGGGCCTGTCATCCCCGATCACCGCGCGCAGACGCGACAGCAGTTCTCCCTCGCCGTCATCGCAGAAGTCCGTAACCATCGCCCCGTGCAGCCCGAGCAGGATGCCGTCGTGGTCGCCGGATGCGGCGGCGGCGACGATGGGATTGCTGAGCCATTCGAAGGCCGCGCGGGTGACCTTGCCGCCCGGCGCGGCGCCCGCGCTCAGGACATGATCGACCTGCCAGCCGTAGTGCCTGGCGGCGTCGACAAAGCCGGCAAGCTCGGTATTCAGCTCGCCGCGTTGCGCGATCGCATCGCACCCGGTCAGAAAATAGCAGTTGCGAAATGCCTGTTCGTCGGTCTTAAGGCGGCTGAAGGTATTGGTTTCATGCATGAATTCCGCGCTGAGAATCTTGTAGGTCATGGAGTGCTTACCCTGTGGAGGCCATGCGCCTGTTCGATGGCAGTATTACCTGTTCCCGCCGCTCAAACATTTTTATCCTGGTCGAACCAGACGTAGAATTCGAGTTCCTCGAATAGCTCCAGCTCGTCGTCGCTGCTGATCACCACCAGTTCATCGGCGGGCAGTTGCAGCATTTCGATATCGTCGATGCCGCGACCGATCAACACGGCGACCGCGACCATCGCCAGGCTCGCAAATGCAGTCGCACTCACCCAGCGTGGGATGCCGCCGCGGGTTTCGCCTGCGAGCGCGGCGATTCGAGCGGCCCGCAGCGCGTTGCGGGTTTCCGGATCGGTGGCCTGGCGATCCAGCGTTTTCTTGATCGCCTGTTGCAGCTGTTGATCTTTATCCATCGTCGTCTCCGAGTATTTGCCGCAGATTGTGCGTTGCGCGCGCGTAGTGCGTCTTCACGCTGTTTTCAGAAATCGACAGCGCAAACGCGGTTTCACGCGTGCTGAATTCCTGCCAGGCGCGCATTAAAAAGGTTTGCCGCTGCCGCAGGGGCAGCTGGTTCAGGGCCTCGACGATCCGGGTCAGCTCGTCGTCGAGCTGCACCTGGTCTTGCGCCGACGGCGCCAGTTTTTCGCCGCTCGCGTTATCGGCCTGCCACGGCATCAGGCCGGTCAGAATCTGGCGAAACTTCTGCTTTCGAAACCAGTCCCGGATCGCGTTCTGCAGGATGCGATAAAACAGTGGATCCCATTCCTGCGGATCGCGATGCCTGTATTTCTGCACCAGCTTCAGCATGCTTTCCTGGACCAGTTCCAGCGCGTCTTGGTGATCGTGAGTCAGCGTGATTGCCATCAAGTAAGCCTTTTGCTCGGAATCCCGAAAGAAATCGTCGAGGGCCTGGCGGACTTGCGTTTGCATGATCCTACAACATCCATCGCAGGCCTAGCGTGAAACCATACTCGTCGTCCACCGGCAGCGGCATCGATGCCGCCAGCAAATAACCGAAACGCTGGCTGGACCAGTGCTGCCAGCTTAGCAGCAGCGTCTCGTCGTAGCTCTCATCGATGGCTGATCGGTCCTGCGAGATCGCGACCGAGTAATCGTTGTCGAAATCGGCATGTCCGACGAGCAGGCTCAGGTTTTGCGAAATCAGCAACGAGCTCTGCGCCAGCGCCGACGCCTTGACGATAAACTGGGCAAAGCGACTCTGGCTTAACGGGGTAAGGTCGGCGTCGTAGTCGTAGCGCTGGAAACTGGCCTGCCAGTACCAAGGATCGGTCTGCCTGCCAACCGAGAGGCCGAAAGCGGCAACGTCGGTGGTGAACCTGTCGGGGATAAAATCGCTTAAAAAATCCGAAATATCCTCGCGCGTAAAAAGAATGGCTTCGCCGTCCCGGTATTGCAACCTGAAGTTCCAGTCTCGATGGGTGAAACCCAGCGCCAACCCGAGGGTTTCCTGCTCGAGCTCGCCCGACTGGCCCTCGAAAAAATGCTGGACCTCGATGTCGACCAGCGTCGACAGTTGAATCCAGACCGTCGACGCGAGGCTCAGGCTGTCAAACTGCTGGTCCTGGTCGGTGAGCTGCGTCTCGCCGTAGTAACCGTAAAAACCGGCGCTATCGCCGAAAGGCAGGCCGAGCAGCAGGGCCCGGCTGGAATCCTGCGCCTCGTCCTCGCCCAGCTCGATGCCGATCAAGACGGGCTCGTCATCGTCGAGCCCGATCCAGTCGTCGCTCGCGAAACAGGTATGGATGGAGGTCGCTGCAAGTAGCATCATGATGCCCGGGCGCTTCATAAATCATCGCTGCGCTTGTCTCTGAAATACTGCAGCCAGCGCTTGCGTTGCGCCGGCGTTAATTGTTTCCAGCGCTCGCGGTATTGCCGGCGCTGATCGGCAGGCAGGCTGCGGAATCGGTTGAAGGCATTACGCACCCTGGATTTCTGTTCCGGCGACAGGTCCTGAAACTTTCTGAAGCGCTCCTTGATCGCGTCTTTTTGCTGCTGGGTCAGCTGCTGCCAGCGCTGCAGTCGCTTTTTCATGATCTGCCGTTGTTCGGGGTTCAAGTTCTGCCAGCGCTCCGCGCCGCGCAACAGACGCGCACGCCCCTCCTCGTCTAGTTCGGACCAGCGCGGCTCGAAAGGTTTGAGGATACGTTGCTGTTGTTGATCCAGTTGGTCCCAGGATTGCGCCGCCACGGTAAACGGGAACAACGTCAGCGCGAGCAGCGCGATCCGGATTGCGGCTTTCGCGGTAAATGGGGGTAATCGTATCATTCGCTGTTTACCTCTTTGTTTTCGGCCACATCTTTCAATGCATGGTGCTCGAGCAGTTGCCAGGTTTCGTCGTCTATCGCCTCGAGCTCGCCGAGGAATTCCAGCATGGCTTCGGACGGCAGCTCCTGCGTCGCGGGCGCTTGCGATTGCGGCCACGCAACCGCGGGGCATGCCAAAGCCATGACCAGAAGGAAAA
>JAOTUD010000498.1 GCA_029864065.1 Gammaproteobacteria bacterium
CCGCGAGCGTATGTCCCGTACGTGTGTTTTTCATGCCGAGGAGGGCGACGATGTCACCCGCCTGTGCCGTCTCGAGCTCCTGGCGCGAGTCGGCGTGCATCTCGACGATGCGGCCGATGCGTTCCGTTTTACCGGTAAAGGTATTGAGGACGTTGTCACCCTTCTTGATGGTGCCAGAATAAATGCGCGTAAACGTCAAAGCGCCGTAACGGTCATCCATAATCTTGAACGCGAGCGCGCGCAGCGGTTTACCGGGATCGACGATGGCAAAACCACCCGTTTCGTTTCCTTCAAGATCGATTTCCGGCTGTGGCTTGACCTCGGTCGGGTTCGGCAGAAAGTCAACAACTGCATTAAGAATGTTCTGTACACCTTTGTTTTTAAAGGCAGAGCCGCAGTAGGTCGGGAAGAAATCGAGCGCGATCGTCCCCTTGCGAATGCAGCGCTTGAGGTCCTCGAGCGACGGCTCTTCGCCCTCCAGGTAAGCCTCGAGAAGATCATCGTCCTGCTCAACGGCTGTCTCGATCAACTTCTCACGCCACTCGGCGACGAGGTCCGTCATATCTTCAGGGACGTCGCCAATCGTGTAGGACTCAGGGTCGCTTGAATCACTCCAGATCCAGGATTTTTGCGTCAAAAGGTCAACGACGCCGACGAAATCGTCTTCGATGCCGATAGGCAGAACCATGACCACCGGGTTCGCTGCGAGTATTTCTTTGATTTGCTTGACGACGCGGTAGAAGTCGGCGCCGATGCGGTCGAGTTTGTTGACGAAAATAATGCGCGCGACTTCCGAATCGTTGGCATACCGCCAGTTTGTCTCGGACTGCGGTTCTACGCCACCGGAGCCACAGAAAACGCCGACACCGCCATCGAGTACTTTCAGCGAACGATAAACTTCGATCGTGAAGTCAACGTGTCCTGGCGTATCGATAATGTTCATGCGGTGCTTGTTCCATTCGCAGCTCGTTGCGGCAGACTGAATCGTTATGCCGCGCTCCTGCTCCTGGTCCATGAAGTCCGTCGTGGCTTCGCCGTCATGGACTTCACCGGTCTTGTGAATCTTGCCCGTGAGTTTGAGAATGCGCTCAGTGGTTGTTGTCTTGCCCGCATCCACGTGGGCAAAAATGCCGATATTTCGGTAAGTGCTTAGGTCTTTCATCTCTTTGCTTCTGCTCTGGGTAATCCATCTCTGTCACCAACCGCGTTCGTCGCCATACCCGCAGGTGCGCTCAAACTCCTGCCCGAGCGAGAACCCGGTCATACAAACGCGGTGGGTGCACGTAATCCTTGCCGGTCCTTGAGGTGCTATTTGGCAGCTGCTGCGGTGCTGATAAGCAGCCGGGACGGGCGTTCGGGCGCGGATAATAGCAGTGCCACAGTCCCTAAACCAGTGAAATTCAAAGAAAGCGCCCCCCGGGCATTGGCTGGGGCCATTTTGCCTTGCGAGTCAGTCAGTTATTGCGTCAGCGCCGCAGGATTGCAAGCCAACGCGCGATGTTCAACAAACTCATCAGGGACGCCGATACATAGGTCAGCGCCGCGGCCGTCAGTAGCCGGCGCGCATGCGGCCGATCCACCTCTTTGAGGACCCGGTGCTGGTCGAGCATCGGCAGCGCCCGGCTGAAACTCGCGTCAAATTCCGTGGGCAGGGTCACGAAGTGGACAAGGGCCGAAATGCCCAAAGTCATGAACCCGGCGGCAAAGGTCAGCAGCCCAATAGCCGGCACCCGGGTCACAATGCCGAGAAACGGCGAGATCATGAGCACACCGGCCCCGATGCGTTCCATGCCGTGCGTTGCTTTGACGAGCCGCGTTCGAAAACGGAGTGGGGCGTATTCCTGGTGATCCTGCAGGGCGTGACCGACTTCGTGCGCGGCGACCGTAATCGCCGTCAATGAACGGCCGTCGAATTTGTCGGGCGTCAGCCTGACCGCCTTGGCTTCCGGGTCATAGTGATCGCCGGTCTCGGTCGCTTCGACCTTTACGGAACGCAGCCCGTGTGCGTCGAGGAGGTGACGCGCCAGTTGAGCGCCGGATCCCGAGTAGCGGTCGGCCGGTATGCTGTAGCGAGCGAGGACCCTCCGCACCCACAGTCCGGGTCCGAACACGAGCACAAGCACCAGCAGAATTAGAATGACCACAGCCATTGCCATATCCTAACGTGGTTTCACACCGGTCAATACGGTCTTACAGCATTGTTGCCGTTGGCCAATTACGGGTAGAGTGCCTTGACCCTGTGCCCGCATCGCTTGCAATGAGGCCCATCTTGACGCTTGATCAAATGACGCTGTTTTCGTTGCTGTTGTTCGTCTTCGCATTTCTGATCTGGGGGCGCTGGCGCTACGACCTTGTTGCCTTCGTTGCGCTCCTGGTTGCCCTCCTGACGGGCCTCGTGCCGGTCGACAAGGCGTTTTCCGGCTTCGGTCATCCTGCCACGGTCATCATCGCGCTGGTGCTTATCGTCAGCCGCGGGCTTTCCAATTCGGGGGCGATCGAGATCATCGTGCGCCATCTTGTCGATGCCTCGCGAAAACTGTCAACGCACATCACGATCATGGCAGGTCTCGCGGCCGGTCTGTCCGCGTTGATGAACAATGTTGCGGCGCTGGCATTGCTGATGCCGGTCGACATGCACGCGGCAAAGAAGGCGGGTCGAAGTCCCGCACTGTCGCTGATGCCGCTGTCGTTTGCGTCGATTCTTGGCGGCATGATCACGTTGATCGGAACACCACCCAATATCATCATCGCCGAATTTCGTGGCGATGTACTGGGCGAGCCTTATCGCATGTTTGATTTTGCTCCGGTCGGCATTGCCTGTGCTGCCGTCGGCGTTGCGTACGTTGCACTGATAGGCTGGCGGCTGTTGCCGTCGGGCAGACACAGCGCCGATGCGGGCAAGGAGCTTTTTGACCTTGCGAACTACATTGCCGAAGTGCGAGTGCCCGAAGGATCGCCCGCGATTGGCAAGCTCGTCCGGGACCTGGAAGACCAGGCGGCAAAAAGCGAAGTCGAAATAATCGGCCTGA
>JAOTUD010000497.1 GCA_029864065.1 Gammaproteobacteria bacterium
GCGATCACGCGCGCCTTTTGTAATTCCCCCTCGTAGGCCGCCGACCTGCCGCCGACGATATCGCGGATCCCGGCAAAAAAATCCTTGAAGATATTGGCTCCCAGGATAGCCTCGCCGGTTACCACGCCATGATATTTGCGGATGTTTTTCCCCTCGATTGTGGGGGTTGTCGACTGAATCATGTTTGTTCTCCTTTGCGCCAGGATTCTCCGGAATGTCCCGCAGCGGCGCAAGTCTTTTTCGCGGACGGGGCCGACCCGGGATTACCAGGTATCTTCAACCCTCTGCTCGTCGAGATATCGCCAGCTGACCAGTCCGTCGAATCGGCGCACCGGGATGGCGCCGATTTGTGCCGCTGGCGCCATGCGGCAATTGACCGCAACGAGCTCGCTGCCATCACTCTCGGTCATCCTGTAGTGAGTGGTGCATCCGCAGCGTGACCAGCAATGATAGGTGATACTCCTGTCACCCCATGAACAGGCGCTCAGGGGCTGATCACCGGTTTTAATCCTGACCTCCGAGGCATCGAAGCATCCCACAGCGCACCGAGGCGATGGCAGATCGAGCAATTGCAACTGGTAAGCGTCGACGGCAATTTTTCGGCCTCCAGCCGTACGTTGCCGCAATGGCACCCGGCGTCATGCATATGCAATGTTCACGCGGCGACCATCGTTGACCATGCCTGGTTCAGCGATCACCCCTGAGCCACAGAAAAAAGGAGTTCAAGATACCGTCGCCGGTGGCAGCGCCGTCTTGCGGCTTACGCGCCTGCCGCTCGTCGAGGTCCGGGAACAGGGTTTCGAGTTCACCCTTGTCGAAGAACAGGCCCTTGCACGAAACGCAATAGTCGAGCTCGGTATCGTCGATAACAACGGACTTCAGATGTTTGCCGCTGCATGATGGACACTTGCGCCGGCTCGCGTGGAATTCGAGGTCGAGGATTCCGTCGAAGGCGTCGACGATATCGTCAGCCCCCTCGTATTTCGCAAAAAATGCGTTCAGCGAGGCGCCGCTAATCCAGGTGCCTGAACAATGGGGGCAGCCGCGAGTCGGTATGCCGCCGGTGCTCGTGGTTTCCAGTGGGTTATTGCATCTCGGGCAAATCATCTCGCTCAGGCTCATGGACTTTCACGCCAGGTTTTAGGGGAACGCGGCGCGCGCCTGACGCGATTCCCGCACCTGCTTGCGCAACGTCTATTCATGATTACCGGGACCATAGCAAATTCAAAATCGGTTTGTCGACTCAATACCGGCAAAAAGCATTGCTATTCGAACAAGTCGTTGGTACAAGTGCCTTTTTTCGATCCCGACGCAGACAATACGAGTATGCCGAGAAAGATATTCAGCCTCGCGGACGCGCGCAAATTTGCCAGGCGGCGCATGCCTCGAATGACCTTTGATTACATCGACGGCAGCGCCGGTGACGAGCGGGCCTGCGCGCTCAATGTCGAGGCCATCGAGACCCTGCGCATGCTGCCGCGGGTTTTCGTCAATGTCGAGCATCGCAGTTACAAGAAGAGCATTTTCGGCCAAACCTGGGACCTGCCATTCGGCATCGCGCCGATGGGGATGTGCGACCTGACCTGGCCCGGTGCCGACGCGATGCTCGCCCGCGCCGCCCGTGAATACGGCATACCGCTGGTATTGTCGACGATGGCATCGAGCAGCATCGAGACCACCGCCGAACGTGCCGGCGAACACGCCTGGTTTCAGCTTTACGTCGGCCAGTCCGAGGAGGTCGCCTACCATCTTGTCGAACGCGCCGAGACGGTCGGCTACACCAACCTGATGCTGACCGTCGACGTGCCCGAAATCGGTTTTCGCCCGCGCGAGCATCGCAATGGATTCCAGTCGCCGGTGCGCATCGGGCCGAAGCAGTTTATCGATTTCGCGCTGCACCCGCACTGGTCCCTGTTAACCCTCATGACGGGGGTGCCTAAACTGGCCAATGTCAACCTCGCCGGCGGCAAGAAGTTCAAGCGCAACGAGGCGCGCGGCAAGGTCGACTGGGAATTCCTCGCGCGCTTGCGCGAGCGCTGGCCCGGAAACCTGATCGTCAAGGGGGTACTCGGCTGCGAGGATTCGGTCAGGATTCGCGACGCCGGCGTCGACGCGGTGTACGTTTCCAACCACGGCGGGCGTCAGCTCGACAGCGCGCCGCCGGCGATCCAGATGCTGCCGCGGATACGCGCCGCGGTGGGGCCCGATTATCCGCTGCTGTTCGACAGTGGCGTGCGTAACGGCGAAGCGGTGATCAAGGCGCTTGCGCTCGGCGCCGATTTCGTCTTCGTCGGGCGCCCTTTTCTTTACGCGATGGGCGCCAACGGCTACGCGGGCCTGCAGCAAATGATCGAGTTGATCAGAAGCCAGGTCGATATCAGCCTGGCGCAGCTCGGCTGCACCGATATAGACAACATAGACGCCGGCTATATTCTCGGAAACGAAGGGGCAGGGATCTGATGAAGATTCGCGGCGGTGCGCTACTGGCGAGGTCCCTGCAGGAGAAAGGCATAACCCGGGTATTCACGCTAAGCGGGGGTTTCTGCAACCCGGCGCTGGAAGGATTCATGGACTGCGGGATTGCGGTGGTCAACGCGCCGCATGAACAGACCGCGGGCCACCTCGCGGATGGCCATACCCGCATTACCCGTAAACCGGCGGTATGCCTGGTGGGCCCGGAGGGTTTCGCGGGCGCGATGCCGGCGATGATGGAGGCCTGGGGGGAGCGTTCGCCGGTGATCTTCGTGACCGGCTCGAGCACCCTCAAGCGCCAGGGCAGCGGTGGTTTCAAGGAGATCGACGACGTTGCTATCGCCGCGCCCCTGACCAAGTACAGCGTTTCGATTACCGATGGCGAGCGCATTTCCGAGTTCGTAGACCGCGCGTGGAAAATAGCCGTTGGCGGTTATCCCGGCGCGGTGCATCTGAGCATGCCGGTCGACATCATGTTCAGCTCGTACGAGGCAGACGCGATGCGCGACGAGCGGCCGTTCGACCGTGCCGCGCAACCCGCGCCGCGCGCGTGGCCC
>JAOTUD010000499.1 GCA_029864065.1 Gammaproteobacteria bacterium
GCGTGGCGTTGCGCGGGAGCCCGGTCTCGGGGGAGGCGCTGGTAGATATATTTATATTGGTTCGAGATCCCGGCGGTCCGACGCATCGGTAAGCGTTGCGCGCTTTCCGGGATGACACCTCAGAGAGTCGCTTTCGCGACTCTCTGAGGTGTCACCTGGATTCTGCGAGGATGTACTCGACTACGGATCGGATCTGATCGTCGCTATACTGCGAACCACCGCGCGGTGGCATCGCGCCGATACCTATTAGTGCCGAGGAAACCAGTGCATCGAGGCCCTTCGCGATGCGCGGTTTCCAGCCAGCAGCGTCGCCGATCTTGGGCGCGCCCGCGGCACCGGTGTTATGGCAGGCCAGGCAGGCTGCCTGGTAGAGCTGTTCAGGAGACTTATCGGCGCTATCCCCGGCCGCGGAGGCCACGGTCATATTGCTGCGCATTTCATCAAGTGAGATCACGGGTTTCAGTCGCATCGCAATGTCTTCCCTCGTGTCCATCGGTTGCGCCATCGCCGGTTCGTCGCTATGGGGTCCGATCAATACCTCTCCGATAATTACCGCGACCAGCAACAGACCTACCAGGACAGTAATGTTTTTAGGTGAAAACGTATCGGCGTGGGCTTCACTCACTAGGTATCTCCAGGAATCGGAACGGGTTTGAAACGCAGCGCATTATCCTCGAAATACACCCTGTTCGCAAAAATTATTTGCCAATCTTGCCTAAACCGCGGCGCGATGGTTTACAATCACGTCGCGCGAATACCGGGTTGGTATGGGAAATACGAAGCGCTCGTAGCTCAGTTGGATAGAGTGTTGGCCTCCGAAGCCAAAGGTCGTGGGTTCGACTCCCGCCGAGCGCGCCATTTCCCTGGTATGTTCAAAAAATCCACCCGTTCAGTATCCTCCCTCTCCCCCGCCTACCGAGTAGCCAGCACTAAATGGCGGTTTACGACCCACCAGCGCTTCTATGAGTCTAAGTTCAGAATTTCTGTGATTGATAACGGGTGCTGGTCTGATAATTTTGCTCCCTGCGTTACCGGGATATATATATAGTGGTTTATCGTGATTTGTCGCGACGACATCCTCGCTAATAGCAGGATCGGCATTGGATACTATCCTCGTGCTTCCATAACAAGTACAAACATAAGATTTTTCTGGATCCGATTCCACATAAATCCCGGTTCCACGAATTCCTATTGTGGCCGTAGACGTCAGAATCATATGCGGTGCTTCGCGCTTACCAAATACAGATAAAATTTTACCCGAAATGATTCGCATTCCTTCCACCAGCAATCCATTGCTGCTCTCCAATTTTAATTCTCCATTTGCGCGAAGAATATAAGCGCTACTGCCGACTGCAAAAATAATGCGGCTATCCTTTTTCGTGGTTATGGTCGAATTGGGCCCAATTATTGTATCAATGCTAGCTTGCCTGCCATCGATCGTGACCTGGCCCTTAAGTTCGTAGATTGACCGTCCTTCGGGGAGTCGATCTGGAAGTCTTCCCATGGCATGGCTGGCCTGAAATAGGCTGAGCGCATTTCCGACCGCGAGCATCCCTGTACTCAATCCTGTAACCAGGAATCTTCTCCTCTTATCGTCATATGATTCGGCCATTTGATTGAATATCCATAGTTAAGGGTTTATTTGAGCTTCACTTACCAAAATTTCGAAACCAACTAAGCCATTATCGCGAAACCGGGATTCCAGTAACTGCGACTTGAACAGGTCAGGAAGATGCAAGTTTTCACGCGTACAATATAGTTCGGGTAACCATTTTTTCGATATATACTATCATTTTCCTGCTGCAGAATCCCGAAGCTACATTGCTTAAATCGATGGTACGAGCATTGCGCGCCCCGCCGCTCCAGACATTCTCGGGAATGACTTCGTGTCAGGAGGAAGCGAGTACACCTGCTTAAATTCCAAAAAAAAACCCACCCGGGTTAGCGGGTGGGTCAATATTAAGTCAAAACCTGAGGAGGAGGAGGGGGTTTTAACTTGTTGCCGGGGCAGTATTACTGCCGCACCGACAATGATGCAATAATATGGACGTAACTGTTATAATAACAGTTACAATTATTTTCAAATCCCTGCATTACAGTTAACTGATGACCATAACAGTTTCGCGCCCGGAAACCTACAAATACGACCAGGTTTCGCGTTATATCAACGACCTGATCGAGAAAGGCGACCTCAAGCCCGGCGATAAGGCGCCATCCCTGCGCAAACTCAGCAAACAGCTCGGCGTCAGCATCGCAACGATTACACAGGCCTATGTCAATCTCGAGGACCAGGGCATCCTGAACGCCAAGCCCCAGTCCGGGTTTTATGTCAATGCGCTGGTCAATCAAATACACGACATCGACAAATCGGCGACCAAGCCTGGCCGCGCCCGCCGCGTGCGCTTCGGCGAACTGTTCGAAGAAGTATTTCGCAACGCCAACAATCCGCGCATCATCCCGTTTGGCACCTCGAATCCGTCGATGGATTTCATGCCGGTCAAATCGCTGACGCGCACCACCCGCAGCATTATCAGCCGCTACCCGAAAAAGAGCATGGACTACATGTTTCCGCCCGGGCACCGCAAGTTGCGCGAGCAGATTGCCGAGCAATACGCACAAAATTACACCCGGGTTAGCGCCGACGATATCATCATCACCTCCGGCGCCACCGAGGCCCTGTCGATCAGCCTGCGTAGCGTGGCCAAGCGCGGCGATATCATTGCGGTCGAGTCACCGACCTATTTCATGGTGCTGCGCATGATCGAACAGATGGGCATGCTGGCCGTCGAAATCGATACCGATCCGGTAACCGGGCTCGATCTCGAGGCGCTCGAGGAAGCCTTCGACACGATGGATATCAGGGCGGTGATGGCATCGCCCAACACCAGCAACCCGATCGGCGCCCAGATGCCGGAACAACGCAAGCGCGAACTGGTCAACCTGCTGGCGGAACGGGACATCCCGTTAATCGAGGACGACGTCTACGGCAGCGTTTATTTCGGCGAAAAACCACCGC
>JAOTUD010000500.1 GCA_029864065.1 Gammaproteobacteria bacterium
CCCGCGGGTAAGGCGGTCGATCTGGGCGCCAGGTTGCGTCATCGTAAGGAAAGTAATCGGCCGGCTGGGGTAATCGGCTGCACTGGCACTTGTAATGACTGCAGCCATCAGCAGGCCGAATCCAGGTTTAAAAAATTTATTCATCGTCAGTTCTCCGTGGCATCAGTTTTGCGTAGGGTCGATATCCTCAGAAGCAGGATTGGCACTTGTTATTATGAGTGCCTGATACTACCGAGCTTGTGTTTGCATGTTTGTCGCCTGGATGACAATAAACACTTTTACAGGGTACTATAAATAAATTTTATGGGAAACGAATGGCTATAAAAGTATCCATAAATGTTCGACGATCAAGCATCGGGATACGATTACCAACGGGGATCCCGTCGAAAATGTACGTTCGAAAGGTGGCATCAGGACAATCAGCATGTCATGATTCCACTCAGAAGTGCAAAGGGGGGAAGGGCCGTGAGCGCTGTCACCAAAACCGCCGCAAATTCAGTCGCGGTCATATTGGGCCACGATTTATCCAGCATTGATGATGGAGACGTCACCTGGTCGGACGCGCATGCAAATTTTCTCTCCAGCCTGTCCCAGGAAGAAATCCAGGATCTCTTAACCTGTTCACGTCTCCTCGTGTTGAAGCCGCGCGATCACCTGTTTCGGGCAGGCGATCACTCGAAAGATGTCTACATTGTTGCCGAAGGCTGTATCAGATTGTTCAAGGTTTCGCCAACCGGCAAGGAAACTATCCTGTGGTTCAACTTCCCGGGCGAGTTATTCGGTATGGCCGAAATCTGGAGCGGCAGCCAGCGGCAGGTATACGCAATAGCGAATGAAGCGACCCGGGTTTACTCCATCCGCCGCCAGGATTTTATCAAATTCCTGGGCGCGCACCCGGAGGCAGCGATGAAGGCGATCGGCATCCTGTCGGCCCGTGTCCGAGCGTTGGGCCACACTCTGGGCGGCTTAGCTTCCGACAACGTCGAAACCCGGATCGCCCGATTGCTGATGCGTTTCGCCGCCATATCGTCCGCAACTCGTTGTTCCAGCGGCGTGAACGATGCTGAATTGTGTGTGAATGTGCGCCTGAGGCATCAGGATATTGCCAATCTGATCGGTGCCAGCCGCCAAACCGTAACTACCACCCTGTTACAGTTGCGTAAACTCGGTGCCGTGCGGATGGTCGACCATCACATTCATATCGTACAGGCCGATCACCTACGCTGCCTATTTTAGTTGAGCACCCCATATGGCAAACCTGCGGATATGTGGATGAACTCGCTTCCCTGGCCACCCGAAGCCGCCCGGTATCCGGGTGACGCCGTGCGCCCATTCATTGCGCCCGGCAGCAACCATGCGCTGGACTTCCATGGCGACCCTGCGACGGCGGGCCTGGCCCTGTTTTCCGATGGTAATCACCACATGGCACTTGAAGCCTCAGTGCGTGCATTCCTTGCCGCCAACCCGAAGGTGGGCGATGTGTTTTACACCACCACCCCGCCCGCACCGTTGGTTGATGCGTTGAAGGGTGACGGCCTGGCATTGGGCAACCTGCGAATCAGTCGCAAACCGGAGGTCTTTATCGGCCCCGACAACATCTTGCATGACCTGGTAGAAGCCGGATTCATAACCGGACATGTGCCGTTTGCCGAAAGCCGGGGTAACGTACTCCTGGTACGGCAAGGCAACCCGAAGGGCATTTCTTCTGTCGCTGACCTACTTTCCGACGATATCACGCTGACCTGCTCGAACCCGGTGACGGAAAAAGCCAGCTTTGCCGTTTATAGGGAAGAGATTTGTAACCTGGCCCAGCAAGCCGGTATCAGCAAAGATGCAATCGTAAGGAAACTTTCGGTTGCCGGACCCAGGACCGTACATTCTCAAATTATCCATCACCGGGAGGTACCGGAGCTGATTAGTGGAGGCCACGCAGACGCGGCGGTGATCTACTATCACCTTGCGCTTCGCTACACCCGGATCTTCCCCGATATATTTGAATTTTTGGATTTTGGGGAAATACTGTCAGGGCAACGCGCCACCAGCAACGCCACAACACGTTACCACATTGGACTCGTTGCCGACGGTGGACAATGGGGTAAACGTTTTGTTTCATTCATGCAAGGCAATACTGCGCAACAGCTGTACGAGGAACACGGGCTTTCGCGCCTGTATTGAAGCTGTTTCAGAATGGCCTTCTATGAGAATACGAGGTCACGCAAGTGGTATTTTCAGGCATCGACAGACAGCTTCGGTACGATTTACCCATCGTTTACCCGTCGATATTTGCGGAAAATCTGCCTCGCGACATATATCTTGAAAAAATCAGGGGCGCATACGCTCGCGGTTATTTTTCATCAAAAAAAAGCCCCGTACCAGCGGTACGGGGCTTTGGAATAAATGCCTGGCAATGACCTACTTTCACATGGGGAGACCCCACACTATCATCGGCGCGGTTCCGTTTCACTTCTGAGTTCGGGATGGGATCAGGTGGGTCCAGAACGCTATTGTTGCCAAGCAATTCGGCTTGAAGAGCGAAGCGAATCAAGCCGCCCCGGACTCGATCCGGGGCCCACTTCGCTCCTCGTAAAGAGTCACCCCGGATTTGACTCCGGGGCCACTCTCCCAATTTGAAATCTGTAACTTGAAGTAATGTTGCATCAGTTGACGCGACATAACACCAGCAAAAGTCGCTTGGGTGTTATATGGTCAAGCCGCACGGTCAATTAGTACCAGTTAGCTACACACATTACTGTGCTTCCACACCTGGCCTATCAACGTCGTAGTCTTCGACGGACCTTCAGAGACTTCGAGAGTCTAGTGAGAACTAATCTTGGGAGGGGCTTCCCGCTTAGATGCTTTCAGCGGTTATCCCTTCCGAACATAGCTACCCGGCAATGCCACTGGCGTGACAACCGGAACACCAGAGGTTCGTCCACTCCGGTCCTCTCGTACTAGGAGCAGCTTCCCTCAAATCTCTAACGACCACGGCAGATAGGGACCGAACTGTCTC
>JAOTUD010000501.1 GCA_029864065.1 Gammaproteobacteria bacterium
GTAATAGACGTGATACGACGGCTTCTCCGAATCGATGAATTCGGTCGAGACCGCGCTGCGTACGAAAATGTAATCGTTGCCGAAATAATCGCGATGGAATAAGGCGCAGAAAACCGAGTTGTAAAAGGTCTCGGCAAGCTCCGGCTGCAGGTGGTTGCTGATCAATTGCACGTATTCGCGCTTGACGTCGAACCAGAGCTGGCTGTTGAAGGATTCCAGGTCGAAGAGTTTGCGCAGGTCGCCGATCGCGTCCTTGACCCGGATGTCGTAAAACTTGATGCGTTCGCGCGAGGCTTCGCGCTCGGCGTGCCAGTCGGCGTTCTCGAAACGTTCCTTTGCGCCCTTGGTAATCTTGCTGAATATCGAGAAATGTCGATTGAAACCCTTCAGGATGGCGGCTGCAATCTGGATCGATAGCCCTTTGACCGGGGTATCCATCAGCTGGCTCCATTTTTATTGTTGCTTGCGAGATGGAATATCAAGGCGCTGCCTTTTTTCCCACAGATTCTTGCGGCTGATACCGAGCATGCGCGCGAGTTCGGTTTCATTGTATTGCGGCTGATACTTCTTGACGAAACTGACGAAATAATCGTCCAGGGACAGGCGATTCTCGAGCTCGTAAAGCGGCAGCTGGTGGTCGGTCTCGACACTGTTCAACGCCAGGTCGCCCGCCTCGATGCAACCGTTCTGCTTCAGGATGACCGCGCGCTCGATGACGTTTTCAAGTTCGCGCACGTTGCCGGGCCACGCGTAGCGAATCATTTGCTGGTATGCGCTATCGTCGAAAATCATCGGATTGCGGTGTGTTCGCTGCGCCATCCGGGTCAGGATCGTATCGGCCAGCAGCCTGATATCGTCACCGCGTTCCCGCAGCGGCGGCAGATTGACCTCGTAAACGTTGAGCCTGAAAAAAAGATCCTTGCGAAAAGCTTTTTCCTCGACCATCCGCGCCAGGTTTTTATGAGTTGCCGCCAGCACGCGTACGTCGACCCTGAGTTCCTTGTTCGAACCGACACGCCTGATTGCGCCGTCCTGCAAAACCCGCAACAGCCTTCCCTGGGCCGCCAGGGGTAAATCGCCGATCTCGTCGAGAAACAGCGACGCGCCGTTGGCGGACTCGATCAATCCTTTTTTCATCTGCAGCGCGCCGGTGAACGCGCCGCGTTCGTGGCCGAACAGTTCGGATTCGATCTGGTTCTCGGCGAACGCCGCGCAGTTGACGCTGACCAGGGCATGCTTGCGGCGTTTGCTCTGCGAATGAATTGCACGTGCGACCAGCTCCTTGCCGGTACCGGTCTCGCCGTTGATCAACACGGTGGTGTCGGTTGGTGCCACCCGTCGAATGCGGTCTACCACGTCGAGCATCGGCTCGCAACCGGCGACCATGCCGTCGATCGGGTAATACCTGGCGACTTCTTTCTTCAGAATCGAGTTTTGCTGCTCGACCCTGGACTTTTCCATTATTCGCTTCACCGTCAGGATCATTTCGTCGTGGTTGAAGGGCTTGGAAATGTAATCCACGGCGCCCTGTTTCATCGCTTGGACCGCCGACTGTACGGTCGAGTAGCTGGTCATTATCAGAACCGGGGTCGGCGCCGCGCGCGCTATCAGTTCGGTTCCAGGCTTGCCCGGCAGGCGCAGATCCGAAATGATCAGGTCATACATGTTGATCGAGTTTTCCTCGGCTTCGGCGACCGAGCCAACGCCGGTAACGTCGTATCCCTGGCGTCGCAGCAGGCGCACCAGGCTCTCCTGGATAATGGGTTCGTCCTCGACGATCAGAATATTGCTCATGCCTGCGCCAGCATCGTCGCGTTATTCCCGGGCAGGATGATATCGAACTGGCATCCCCGGCCTGCCAGGCTGGAAACGGATATCGAACCGCCGTGCTCCTGGATGATGTTATAGGTTAGCGACAACCCCAGGCCGGTTCCCTCGCCAACCGTTTTGGTCGTGAAAAAGGGTTCGAAAATTCGAGGCAGGTCTTCCTCGGAAATACCCTTGCCGCGATCCCTGACCGAAATCAGCACCTGGTTTCCACTTGCCGTGGATTCTATCGTAACCGCCTGCCCGGGATCCGAGGCATCGGTGGCGTTGGTCAGCAGGTTGACGAAGACCTGGATCAGTTTCTGCGCAAAGCCGGAAAGCACGATTCCGGTATCGCAGTGATTATCGTATTGCATTTGCTTGCCGGCGCGGCTCAGCGACACCAGTTCGATGGCTTCATCGACGATTCGATACAGGTGGAGACTTTCCGCCGGGTATTCGTCGGGTGCCCCGACGTGGCTGTAATTGGACAGCGAACCGACAATGCGGCTGATGCGATCGGTCTGGGTTAGTATCTTGTCCAATCCCTCGCTTGCGCCGGGCGTGGTCTCCAGGTCGTTGCGCAAATCCTGCGCCAGGCACGCGATGCCGGTTACCGGATTACCGATTTCATGCGCAACACCGGCGGCAAGCTGGCCGATCGACGCGAGGCGTTCGCTATGCGCGAGCTTTTCCTCCAGCGAGTATCGTTCGCTGTGGTCTTCGATCAGAATCGCGATACCGCCGGTTACTTCCTTGTCGGTGCTCACCACCGCCTTGAACAGGTTCAACACACGGATTTGTCCGTCAATCGGGAGCTTGATCTTGCTGATCAGGAACTCGTCGCCGGCGATGAAGCCGGCCAGCAGCTCGCGCCAGGGAGTCTCGAGTTTATCGATAGACCTGCCCACGGCTTGCTTTTGCCCGATGCCGGTCAGGTTGCTGAGCTGCTTGTTCCAGCTGACGATATTACCGTCATTGTCGATCGATACCGCGGCCAGCGGCAAGTCCTGCAATACCTGGAAGTGGAAGCGCCGCAGCGAATCGAGCTCGCTGGAAACGCCGCGCAGTTCGCTGCGCGACTTTTCCTGGCTGTGACCGACGAACTGAATCGTGTCGGCCAGCGCGTTTTGCGTCGCGCGATCGATTTGCAGGTGCTCGTTGACGATCATGCGTGACAGCACCGGTCCCACCAGCCCG
>JAOTUD010000502.1 GCA_029864065.1 Gammaproteobacteria bacterium
GCGCGAAACACCCCGCCGTTGACGCCGACGTCTTCGCCCAGCACGATGACATTCGCATCGCGCCTCATTTCCGATGCGAAGGCCCGGTTGACGCCTTCCAGCAGGGTCCATTCAGCCATGGCGCTTCACCTCGGCGAGCCATTCCTGCTTCTGCTTTGCGAGATCGGCGGTCGGCCGGGCAAACATGTAATCGAAAAATTCCCCGGCGGGCTGTTGCGGAAAGGCACGATAAACCTCGGTCGCGCGCCTGACCTCGGCATTGCAGTCCGCGTAAAGGCTCTCGTCGTCGGTGTCGCTCCAGTCATGTTCGTCCTGCAGATAGGCCTTGTATCGAATCAGGGGTTCCAGCGCGCGCGCCGCGTCGAGTTCCTCGCGCGGCCGGTAACGGTTGGCATCGTCGGCGGTGGTGTGATCGCCGAGCCGGTAGCTCAGGGCCTCGACGATACTCGGGCGACGATGGTCGCGCGCCTGCTGCAGGGCATCGTTCATGACCTGCACCATCGCGATCGCGTCGTTGCCGTCGACCCGGTATCCGTCGATACCCGCCGCGAGGGCCTTGTGCGCGATGGTCGGCGAAGCGGTCTGCTTTTCCAGCGGCACCGAGATCGCCCAGCGATTGTTGTTGACGACGAATACCACCGGTAACCCCATCGCGCCGGCGATATTGATCGATTCGTAGAAATCGCCTTTCGAGGTCGCGCCGTCGCCACAGGTGGTAACGACCGCGCGCGCCTGCTGGCGGTACCTGACCGCGTAGCCAATGCCGACCGCATGGCAGGCCTGGGTGGCGATCGGTACGCTGAACGGGAAATCTTGCGCCTGGTGCTGGAAATGCATGCCCCACTCGTCGCCGCCCCAGTAGCGCAGGATTTCCTCGAGCAGCACGCCGCGCTGGATCTGGGCGGCGATATCGCGGTAGTAAGGCACCAGCACGTCGTCGGCCCGCATCGCGCATCCGATGCCGGCGCCGATCGCCTCCTGGCCTTCGTTCGACGGGTAGGTTCCCATCTCGCCGGTACGCTGCAGGTTGATCGCGGCGCGGTCGAAGACGCGGGTTTGCACCATGACCCGGTAAAGCTCGACCAGTTGCTCGCGCGACGCCAGCGTAGCGGGTAGCGCGCGCAGCAATTTACCGCTGGAATCCAGGAATTCGGTCGTTTCGAAGTGGATATCTGAGGCTTGCATTGCGCGCTCCTTCGGCTTTTCCATTTGAGCCCACGGCGCCGATTATAGTTCAAAAGTATGGCTACCCGGTAACCCCGAACCGGTGCGCCCCGGGGTTTCCGGCATAATTTACGGCGCTGCCTGTTGCCTTTCCCGCTGTTGCGAGAAATTCCGGCTATTCCGCGTTGGCGAAATCGATGCCCTTCTTGATATTGCCGTCGAGGATATCGCGCATTTCGTCGAGCAGCTTTTGTTCGTAGTCGCTCAGCGGCGGCAAGGCCGGGATCGATTCGACGCCATGCTTGCCCAGCACCACCGGCTGCGCGTGAAAGCTCGCGCTATCGTCGCCGACCTGTACGTAACAGCACTCGGTCACCGATGCGCCGTTCAACGCCGCCACCAGCGACATCGTAAAACGCGTCGCGGCCTGCGCCATCGACAGCGTCGCTGAACCGGCGCCCGCCTTGGCCTCGACCACCTCGGTGCCGGCTTCCTGGATGCGCGGGGTCAGCGCCTCGATATCGGCCTGGCTCAGCTTGACTCCGGGGATACTGGAGAGCAGCGGCAATATCGTAACGCCGCTGTGGCCGCCGATGACGTTGACGTTGACATCCTCGGTGCTCTTGCCGGCGATCTGCGCGACGAAGGTATTGGAGCGAATCACGTCGAGCGTGGTCACACCGAACAGCTTGCGCTTGTCGTAAACCCCGGCCGCCTTGAGCACCTCGGCCGCGATCGGCACGGTCGAATTGACCGGGTTGGTCACGATCGCGAAGCAGGCCCTGGGGCAGGCTTTGGCGCCGGTGCCGATCAGGTTCTTGACGATGCCGGCATTGACGTTGAACAGGTCGTCGCGAGTCATGCCAGGCTTGCGCGGTACGCCGGCCGGGATGACGACGATATCGGCGTCTTTCATCGCGGCTTCGACGTCGTCACCGACGTAACCGGTCACGCAGACGTCGGTCGGGATATGGCTTAGATCTACCGCGACTCCGGGCGTAAACGGCGCCACGTCGTAAAGCGCGAGCTCGCTGCCGGCGGGCAGCTGCAACTTGAGTAACAGGGATAACGGCTGGCCGATGCCACCGGCGGCGCCGAGTACGCAAACTTTCATGACAATCCTCGTAAGTCCTGGGTTTCAGACCAAGCATCATATCCATGGCGAAGTTCATGCACAAGAAAAACGCCTGTCGGAGATCAGGGTTTAATGCAGATTATTGGGCAATCCCGGGGCTCAGGGCAGAAACGCGTTGACGTCGTAAGGGCCGCTAAAGCCCGGAAACACGACGCCGACATCGGTGCCGCCGAGTCGCTTGTTTAGCAGCTCGCCGATCACCGTACGCAGGTCGGTGGTAATCTGCAGATCCTCGGAGGCGGGGATATCAGGATCTATCACGAGACCCGGCCAGTCGCCGATGACCTGGCCGCCGTTGACGCCGCCGCCCATCAGGTAGGCGAGGCTGGCGGTGCCGTGATCGGCGCCAAGCGAACCGTTCTCGGCGATGCGCCGCCCGAACTCGGTATAGACCAGCACCGTGACGCGCGCCATGGCGGCGCCCAAATCCGTGTAAAAAGCGCTCAGCGAGTCGGCGAGCTCGGTCAGCGAGCTGTCGAGGTAATTCGGCAGGCTTTCGTGGTGATCCCAGCCAGCGGAATCGATATGAATCACTTCCACCGGCAGCCGAGATTTTATCAACTGTGCCGCCTGCCGCAACTTTCCGGCAAGCGGCGTATCCGCATAAACCGCGCCGTTATCGGGTATTATCGAGATCGGATCTGCGGCCTGCAACTCTTCGATAGCTGGCAAGGCGGCATCGGCCAGCACGAAGAGTT
>JAOTUD010000503.1 GCA_029864065.1 Gammaproteobacteria bacterium
CCCCGGGCAGGCGTGTCAGCATCGCCACGTCGTTATTGGCGACGCAGAGCGCGAACTGCCGTTCGTCGATGCCGGATAATATCGCGAGCGCCATCTTGGGGCCCACGCCGCTGATGCGAATCAGCTGGCGGAAAAGCCTGCGCTCCTGTTCGTCGTCGAAGCCGACCAGGCTGTGGGAATCATCCTTGACCAGCAGGTGCGTCCAGATCGAAATCTGCTCGCCGACCTCGGGCAGCTTGTAATAAGTAGTCATCGACACGTCGGCCTCGTAGCCCACGCCGTGGCAATCGATCAGAATCTGCGGCGCGCGTTTGGCGGCCAGTATACCTGTCAACCGGCTAATCATCGTCGACGACTTCCCCTGCGTTTAAGTAGACTGGCATCGATGCCGGTCTTTTGTCGCGTAGCATAAAATTGTGCATGGCAGATGGCAATTGCGAGACCGTCCGCCTCGTCTGCCTGCAGACTCAGCCGGATTCCCAGCAGGCGTCTAACCATGTGCTGGACCTGCTCCTTGCTGGCCGCGCCGGTGCCGACAATCGACTGCTTGACCTCGCGCGCGGCGTACTCCGCTATTTCGAGACCCGCCTGGTGAGCCGCGCAGATCGCGGCGCCGCGAGCCTGGCCGAGCTTGAGCGCCGAATCCGCGTTGCGCGCCATGAAAACGTTTTCTATACCCATTTGCTGCGGCCGGTACTGGCGTATCACGGCCTCGACCTCGTTGAATATGTGCCCCAGCCGCTGCGGCAGGCTGTCGCCGCTGATCCTGATGCTGCCGCTGTGGATATACTCGATACGGTTGGCGTGATTTTCGATGAGTCCGAAGCCGGTAATGCGCGATCCGGGGTCGATCCCCAGGATAATCATTAAGCCTCGGCCTCGTAAGCCTGTTCCGGAATTTCCGCGTTGTAATACACTTCCTGCACGTCGTCCGAGTTTTCCAACAGATCGACCAGGCGCAGCACTTTTTGCGCGGTATCGAGATCGAGTTCGGTATTGGTCGAGGCGCGCATCGTCAGATCCGATTCCTCCGGCTCGAGGCCCGCATCGGTCATGGCCTGCTTGACCGAGGCGTAATCCTCGGCCGCCGTCAGCACTTCGATACTGCCATCGTCGGCGACGACCACGTCTTCGGCGCCGGCCTCCAGCGCGGCTTCCATGACGCTGTCCTCGTCGTGTTCGGGTGAATACAAAAGTATGCCGACGTTTGCAAACAGGTAGGCAACCGAGCCGCTCTGGCCGAGATTGCCGCCGGCCTTGGTAAACGCGTGGCGCACCTCGGCAACGGTGCGATTGCGATTATCGGACAGGCAGTCGACAATGAAAGCGACTCCCGCGGGGCCATAGCCCTCGTAACGGATTTCTTCGTAGTCGGAACCATCGAGTTCTCCCGCGCCGCGCTTCACCGCACGATCGATTGCATCCTTGGGAACCGATTGCGACTTGGCCTTGTCGACCGCGGTGCGCAATGCGGGGTTGGCATCCAGGTCCGAACCGCCCGACTTCGCGGCCACGACGATTTCCCGGATCAGGCGCGTGAACAGTTTCCCGCGCCTGGCGTCCTGGGCCTTCTTGCGATGCTGGATATTCGCCCATTTACTGTGACCGGCCACTTTTTACACTCGCGATAAAAACGGCGCTATGTTAGCACTTTCACACAAGACGGGCGTTACCAACCGGGCGGGAGTTTTTTCTCGATGGTGATGTGCTTGCCTTCGATGGATATGTAGCCACCGGTCTTCAGTTCCTTGAGAATCCGGTGCACCATTTCGCGGGTAGCGCCGACCCGGCTGGCGATATCCTGCTGGGTCAGTTTTTCGGTAACCAGCTTTTCGCCGACCGATTCCGCATGCTTGTAGAGAACCCGCACCACGCGGTTATAAACGTCTTCGAGCGCGAGGCTGCTGACTTCCTCGGTCAGGTCCTGAATGCGGTGGATCAGCAAGTCGATAATCTGCATGCTCACGGTGGGCTTGGTCAGCAGCGTATCCATGAAGACCTGGCGTGAAATGATCCCGAAGGTGGAATCCTCGGTGGTGATAATGCTGGCCTGGCGCGGGATGCCGCCCAGCGGCGCCAGTTCGCCAAAGGCCTCGCCGGTGCCCAGGGTGTTGATAATGATTTCCTTGCCCTTGTCATTGTGCAGGAAAACATCGACCTTGCCCTGCAATATGACGTAAAAGGAGTCCGTTTCATCGCCCTGGCTGACGATTACGGTATTTTTCGGAAACTGGCGTATAACAGTCTGCGAGGCGACACCCTGGATGTCGTCTTCGGTCATACCGCGAAACAATGTAATATCTTCTAGTGTTTCGGTTAGGGTTGCCATGTTTATTATTTAATCAATCGCGCACTGCTCAATCTGTAATCATTACTAAATTTTCGCCTCTGATCAAGGTAATTCCGACCAACTGTCGAGAATTACCGGGTGGCCACTCATCTCGGGAGGCTGCGCAAGTCCCATTAATTGCAGCACCGTCGGCGCGATCGCGGAAAGATTTTCGCCTTGCGCAAGCTTGCTGGTCTCGCTATCGATCACCAGGCACGGCACGGGATGGTTGGAGTGCTGGGTATGCGGTTCTCCGGTGACCGGATCGACCATCTCGTCGCAATTGCCGTGATCGGCGGTCAAAACCACCGCGAAATCGCTCGCGATCGCGGCCTCCAGCACGCGGCCTACCTCGCGATCGAGCACTTCCACGGCCTCGATTACGGCGGCGCGCACCGCGGTATGCCCGACCATGTCGCCGTTGGCGAAATTAACCACGATGAACTCGTAGCCGCCGGATTGCAGCGCGGCGATGACGGCGTCCGCGACCGCGGGTGCACTCATTTCGGGCTGCAGGTCATAGGTCGCGATCCGCGGCGAGTCGATCAACCTGCGGTCTTCGCCGGGGTAGGGAGGCTCCCTGCCACCGTTGAAGAAAAACGTCACGTGCGCGTATTTCTCGGTTTCGGCGCAGTGCAGCTGCCTTAAACCAGCCTCGCTGATGAC
>JAOTUD010000504.1 GCA_029864065.1 Gammaproteobacteria bacterium
GTCGCTGGTGACGGTGGCCTGGATGCGTTTCTGGTACTTGCCATGGCCGAACTGCACCAGGCTGTAATCGTTGAGCCGCAACCACGGAATATTGCGCGCCACCGCGGCGTCGACCAGCGACTGTGTGCTCGGACCGAACTCGCGGCGCTGGGCGCGGTGCACGAAGCCTTCGAGCTCGGCGGCAAAATCGAATCCGGGATCGATGGGGTGGTCGACCTGCTGCTGCAGCTGTTGCGGCAGCAGGTGCATCAACAGCTTCAGTGCCAGCTGCCCTGCCTCGATGCCGGCATCGCGCTGCTTGTAGGCGTAGATCATGTTATACATGCCGGGTTCGCCCGTGGTGCGGGTCTTGCCGAAGGAGACCTGGGAACCGGCGACATTCTGAATCTCGAGCGCAACGTGCTCCATGATGTGCCCCATCCAGGTGCCCTCGTCCTCGACCAGGCGACGGATAAATCCTCCGGGTTCGCGGTAGGAACAACCGTGCTCGGTGAGGTTCGGCAGCGCGCGCTGCAGTCCGTCGATGAATTCCCTGCCGCACTTGACCGACGGCCAGTCGACCAGCACGCCAATATCGAGGACCATGCGGATCACCGGAAAGTTGGCATAGATACTGGGTCCGACGTAGACATTGGATGTAACGATTTTCATGGGCTACCTCGGCTATTTCGGTGGATAAGGCTTGCGCTCGTGGATATCGAAGCGGCATCCCTTCGACAATATGTGCAGTTTCAGGTCGAGCAGGCTTAAGGATTCGTTTTTCTTGGCACGGTCCATCGACGAGTAGCTCAGGTGCTCCGGGTCGATGATGGTGACGTTGCCGCTGCCTTCGACCTCGAACACGCGATCGGGCGATATAAAGATCGCCGTGTCTTCATCGATGCCGACGCCCAGCAGGAACGGGTTATAGGAAACCGCGGTTAACAGCCGGCCGAGCCGGTCGCGCTGGCTGAAATGCTGATCGATGATCAGCGCGTTGGTCAGGCCGAGCCCGGGCGCCAGGTTGACGCCATCGGCTCGAGCCGACAGCCCCATCGACCCGCCGGCGATCATGTGTTCGGGCATGATCGCCGCTCCGGCCGAGGTGCCGGCGACATGAACACCCGCGGCGTTCAGGCGCCTGACCTTTTGCGCGACCAGCGTACCGCCGAGTATCGTCGACAGGCGCAGCTGGTTGCCGCCGGTCATGAAAATGCCGGAAGCGCCATCGAGATGTTCGATGTATTCGTCGCGCTCGGCATCGGCGCGCTCGCCAATCGGCAGGGATATTGCGTTGGCGACGCCGATCTTTTTGAAGACCTCGATATAACGATCGCCGGTGTCGGCGAGCTGGGATGCGGTCGGAATGATCACGATGTTCGCGCGGCGGCCACCGCAGAGCTTGACGAAACGGCGCAGCACGCGCATCGACCCCGTGCGTTCCTCGGCGCCGCCGATCGGCACCACGTAACCTCGCGCCCGATCCTCGTGATGGGGAGATGGACTCATTACTGCCTCGTTATTTTCATTCTTCGAACATGCCGACCAGCAGCTGCGCGCCGTGCTCGACGTGCCAGCGTCCCCGGGCCATGACGCTGTCGATCCGATTTTCGCGATCGACGATCAGCAAATCGGCATCACAGCCCTGCGCGATACGCCCCTTGTGCCGCAGTTTCAGCAGGCTTGCGACATTGCTGGTCATGAGCGGCAAAACGGTCTCGACCGGCAGGCCGCCGTCGAGCAGGGCCTTGAAAGTGTCCGCCATCGCAGCACAGCTGGCAAACCCCATTTTCAGTAACTCCCCCTGCGCGTCGAAACTGGGCAGGCAGCCACCGCCGTCGCTGCTGATGGTTAACCGGCTGCGGTCGAAACCCCGGTCGAGAAAACGCGCTACCGCCTCCTCTGCGGACCAGCCCGCGTCGCCCGCATCTGCCGGAAACGCGGTCAGGTCGACGTTGCAGCCGCGTCCACTCAATTCGCAGGCCTCCTCGAACAGGGGCTTGTTACGGTTGACGTGGGTCGGGTTGAACACGCGTGGCGGTATTTCGCTGCCGTCGAGGCAGTCGCGAATCATCGACAGGCCGCGCGCGCCGTCGCCGAGATGGAAGTGCACGATACCGGCCTTGCCGGTCATCAACCCGGCGACATGCGCTTCGCTCGCAAGCCGCAATATTTCATCCAGCGTAGGCTGGCTAGAGCGGTGATCGCTGATCGCCACCTCGCCGACGCCGATCACCGGTTCGAGGTTGACGATATCGCTGCGTACCGAACCGGTCAGCGTGATCACCGGTACGTGGTAACCGCCGGTATAGCACCATGCGGACAGGCCCTCGTCGCGTAACCCCATCACCTGCGACAGCAGGTTTTGCGGGGTGCGCGTCAGGTCGTCGGTACCGAGCAGGCCGACCACGCTGGTGACGCCGGCGCGCGTAATCTGGCTTAAGCGCAGCGGCGGCACCCGCGTCGACTGCCCGGCCTCCCCGCCGCCGCCGGTCAGGTGCGTATGTGCATCGATGAAGCCGGGCACCAGCCGGGCACCGTCGACATCGGTGACCTTGACATCGAGCGCGTCGTCGAGTTGCGGCAGCCGCTCGCCGACATAGGCGATTCGACCGGCGCAGACGAGCACGTGCCTGAGGCCGAGGGGATCGGGCGCAAAAACGCTGGCGTTGGTGATCAGTTCAAACATGAAACTATAAGGTTTGTTATTGTCGCGGCGCGAAGAGACCCGCTATTCTAATTTATGCCCGTTAAAAAAACCGAAAAAAAAGCCTTGATTGTCGTACGCGTCGGCCTGGATCGGTATTTTTAGATGTTGAGGCTGGCGCCGAAAGTGCCCCGGTGTCGCCCGCTAATTCGAACCGCAATCAACGGGCAGAAAGTGGTGCCGGAAAGAGGAATCGAACCTCCGACCCACGCATTACGAATGCGTTGCTCTACCAACTGAGCTATTCCGGCACCGATAAACCTGCGTATTATACGGGTTATAAACCGTCGAGTCGCCGTCG
>JAOTUD010000032.1 GCA_029864065.1 Gammaproteobacteria bacterium
CGCCAGCGCCTACGAGCTGGTCATGCCGACCCTCGATTATCGAACCGGCCCCTACGCGCCGAACGGCATCCCGTTTGCCAACGGCTACGGGGATTACCTCAGCATGCTCAACGAGCGCGACGGCGGCATCAAAGGCGCGCGCATCAGCCTGGTGCCCTGCGAAACCGGATATAACACCAAGCTGGGTGTCGAATGCTACGAAAACACCAAGAACGAAGGGCAATCGGGTGCGCTGGTTTACCAACCGCTGTCAACCGGTATTACCTACCAGCTGATCCCAAAGGCCAGCGTCGATGAAATTCCGATCTTCTCGATGGGCTACGGGCGTACCTCCGCCGCCAACGGCAAGATCTTTCCATGGGTGTTCAATTTTCCGGCCACTTACTGGAGCCAGGCGACGGTATTCGTACAGTATATCGGCGAAAGAGAAGGCGGCATGGCGAACCTGAAAGGCAAGAAAATCGCGCTGGTTTATCATAACTCGGCCTACGGCAAGGAACCGATCCGCACCCTGGAAAAGGCGGCCGAAAAATACGGATTCGAATTCCTGCAGTTACCCGTCGACCACCCCGGCCAGGAACAGAAATCGACATGGTTGCAAATCCGCCAGAATAAGCCCGACTGGGTGTTGATGTGGGGCTGGGGCGTTATGAACCAGGTCGCGATCAAGGAAGCCGCATCCATTCGTTTTCCGATGGACCATTTCATCGGCGTGTGGTGGTCTGGCTCCGAGAATGACGTGTTGCCCGCCGGCGCTGCCGCCGATGGATACCTGTCGGGCGCCTTTCACCAGCCAGGCGGAAATTTCCCGGTACACGACGATATTCGTAAACACGTCTACGACAAGGGCATGGGGCTTGGTGACCGCGACCGTATCGGCGAAGTCCTTTACAACCGGGGCCTGGTCGCGGCGATGTGGGCGTCCGAAGCCATCCGCAAGGCGATGGAAATCCACGGCACCAACGAGGTCAGGGGCAAACATGTGCGCGACGGTTTCGAGGCCCTCGAGGTCGACGAGAGCCGACTCAAGGAGCTCGGGCTGGCAAACTTCACCATCCCGGTCAAGATCACCTGCGAAAATCACGAGGGTCCGGGCCAGGTCGCACTGCAGCAGTGGGACGCCAAGGCCAAGCAATGGAAGCTGGTCACCGGTTTCTACGAGCCTTTACGCGAAATTACCGGTCCGTTGATCGCCGAGGATTCGGCCCAGTATGCCGCCGAAAACAACGTTTCGGAACGCAGCTGCAACTAGCTTGAACCGCAACTAGACGTTCCGTGAGCGAGGCCGCGACAGCCGTCGGCAGCAACACGCTGCTGGCCATCAACAACATCGAGGTGATCTACGATCACGTCATCCTGGTGTTGAAAGGCGTTTCGCTCGAGGTTCCCGAGCAGGGCATCGTCGCCCTGCTCGGCGCCAACGGCGCCGGCAAGACCACGACGCTGAAGGCGGTTTCCAACCTGCTGCGCGCCGAGCGCGGCGACATTACCAAGGGCAGCATCGAATTCCAGGGCAAGCGCATCGACCGGCTGACCTCGGCCGAGCTGGTGCAGCAGGGCGTTATCCAGGTTATGGAAGGCCGTCACTGCTTCGAACACCTGACGGTCGAGGAAAACCTGCTGACCGGGGCTTACACGCGCCGTGACGGCAGCGCGGCGATAAACCGTGATCTTGAGCTGGTCTACAGTTATTTCCCCCGGCTCGAGAATCGCAGCCGCGCCCAGGCTGGCTACACCTCGGGTGGCGAGCAGCAAATGGTCGCGATCGGCCGCGCGTTGATGTCGAAGCCCAAGATCATGCTGCTCGACGAGCCGTCGATGGGGCTGGCGCCGCAACTGGTGGAAGAGATTTACGAAATCGTCGCACGCCTGAACCGCGACGAGGGCGTGACCTTCCTGCTCGCCGAGCAAAACACGAATATCGCGCTGCGCTACGCGAACCAGGGTTATATTCTCGAAAACGGCCGGGTCGTGCTCGAGGGCTCGGCGGCAGAGCTGCGCGAAAATACCGACGTCAAGGAGTTTTACCTCGGCATCAGCGAGGGCGAACGGATCAATTTCCGCGACGTGAAGCACTATCGCCGGCGCAAACGCTGGTTGACCTAGCGCATACCCGGGTTAATAACCGAAGTCATTCCCGCGTAAGCGGGAATCTTATATTATCGATATCATTACAGCCTGGGCCTCTATGCCCGGTCGATAAACCGGGATCGCGGCGCCTTTATTAGATCCCCGCTTGCGCGGGGATGACGCCATGATTCGAAGCGATAGGTATTCCCATGAGTGAATATTACGATAGCCTCGAGACGCGTAGCGCGGACGAACGCGCGCAGGCGCAATTTGCGGCGCTACGCGAGCAGATCGAGCATGTCCAGAACGACACCGCGGCCTATGCAACTTCGCTGAAGGGAGTCCACAGAGGCGATATCATCGATGCCGAGTCCTTCAGCAAGCTGCCACTGACCCGCAAATCCGAACTGATCGAGTTGCAGCAGTCTGAGCGGCCCTTCGGCGGTTACACCGCGCGCAATATCGCACACTACTCGCATGTATTCGCCTCTCCCGGGCCCATTTACGAACCGGGCTATGCGGTGCCCGATTTCTGGCGCTTCGCGCGTTCGCTCCATGCCAGCGGTTTTCGCCAGGGCGACCTGGTGCATAACACCTTCAGCTACCATTTCACGCCCGCGGGACAAATGTTCGACAGCGCCGCGGCGGCGCTTGGTTGCGCGGTGATCCCGGCCGGCGTCGGCCAGACCGAACTGCAGGTGCAAACCATCGCCGACCTGAAACCCGACGCTTACGTCGGCACGCCCTCGTTTCTGAAAATCATCCTCGAGGAGGCCGACCGGCTCGGTAGCGACGTTAGCTCGATCAGCAAGGCGATGATGAGCGGTGAAGCGCTGCCGCCGCCGCTGCGTGATGGTTTCAGCGAACGCGGCATACGGGTGCAGCAGTGCTATGGCACCGCCGACCTCGGCTTGATCGCCTACGAATCCAGCGCGCGCGAGGGCTTGATTATCGATGAGGGCGTTTACGTCGAAATCGTACGCCCCGGCACCGGCGAACTGGTCGACGAGGGCGAGGTCGGCGAAGTCGTCGTGACCAGTCTCGGTCAGCACTATCCGCTGATTCGCTTTGCGACCGGCGATTTATCCGCGATCCTGTCGGGAGAGAGTCCCTGCGGTCGCACCAACCTGCGCATCAAGGGATGGATGGGGCGCGCCGACCAGACCGCCAAGGTGCGCGGCATGTTCATCCACCCGGAACAGGTCGACAAAGTGATCAAGCGGCATAGCGAAATCGCCAAGGCCAGGCTGATCGTCGACTGGGTCGAGCAGGCCGATCAAATCACGCTGCAATGCGAGAGCGAGAGCAGCGACGCCTCGCTGCCGGCCGCCATCGCCGACAGCATCCGCTCGATCTGCAAGCTGCGCGGCGCGGTCGAAATCGTCGCCCCTGGCGCTTTGCCGAACGATGGCAAGGTCATCGACGATATACGCAGCTACGACTAAGCAAATACGGACGCGAAACCGGTGCAGTCACAGCGCTTGCTCGAAAATGTCCGCGTCATCGACTTGTCGCAGTATATCCCGGGGCCCTTCGCGACTCGACAGCTCGCCGATCTCGGCGCCGAGGTCATCAAGATCGAACCGCCGGGCGGCGATCCGATGCGTTTTTTCATGCACGGGAATGCCGACGAACTGTCGCCGATCTACCGTCATATCAACCGCGGCAAGCGCATCTGCCAGCTCGATCTCAAAACCGATGCCGGCAGAACCACGATGCGCAGGCTGCTCGCCGAGGCCGACATATTGCTCGAATCGTTCCGCCCGGGGGTACTGACGCGTCTCGGTTTCGATCGCGACACGCTGGAGCGGATCAATCCACGGCTGATTCACTGCGCGCTGTCGGGTTATGGTCAGAACGGGCCTTACGCGCAGCGCGCAGGCCACGATATCAACTATTGCGCGCTGAGCTCGCAGGGGATCGTCAGCGGCAGCGCGCAGGCGCCGGTGATCGGCTACCCGCCGATCGCCGACCACGCCGCGGCGATGCAGGCGGGCATCGCGATGCTGGCGGCACTGCACGCGAGCAGCCGGGGACCTGGCGGCATTTATCTCGATATCAGCCTGACCGAATCGATGCTGTCCTGGCAATACCTGCCTTTGCTCGGCGACACGGCACAACGCGCGGCGTCGATCCTGAGCGGCGGCGCCGCCTGCTACAACATCTATCAGTGCGTGGACGAGCATTTCATCAGCCTCGGTGCGATCGAACCTGTTTTCTGGAAGAACTTTTGCGCAGCGCTGGGACGGCCACAATGGATACCGCGGCATCTGGAAAGCATGCCACAAACCAGTTTGATCGGCGAAGTTGCCGCGGAGGTTGCGACGCAAACGCGGCAGCACTGGCAAGCGTTGCTAGATCCAATCGACTGCTGTTTCGAAGTTTTGCTGGCCCCCGGCGAGCTGTCAGGGCATGCGCAGTTCGCAGCCCGCCAGGCGCTCAACGAGAACGGGCCGAACTACCCGGCCTGGATCAATCGACAGCCGCTGCGGGTGGCAAGCGGGCCGGAACAGGTTGAATCCGCCGCAGACCTGCGCTGGAAATCCGCGAGACCGGTTTAGCCGCGACCGATATACGGCATTCTGGTCGCCATGATGGTCATGAACTGGACGTTGGTGTCGAGCGGCAGCGACGCCATATGCAGCACCGCGCGCGCGACATGCTCGACATCCATGACCGGCTCCACCGCGCGCTCGCCGTTGGCCTGCGGCACGCCCTTCGGCATGGCCTCGGTCATCGGCGTGGCCGCGTTGCCGATGTCGATCTGGCCGCAGGCGATATTGTCGTTACGGCAGTCTAACGATATCGACTTGGTAAGCCCGGTAATCGCGTGCTTGGTCGACGTATAAGGCGCCGAAAACGGGCGCGGCGCGTGCGCCGATATTGAACCGTTGTTGATGATGCGACGGCCCTTCGGGGTTTGCGTTTTCATCATGCGTATCGCCTGCTGCGCGCACAGGAACGGCCCGGTCAGGTTGACGTCGACCGTCGCCTGCCACTGCTCGTAAGACAGTTCCTCCAGCGGGATTCCCGGCGTAAAGCTGCCGGCATTGTTGAACAGCAGATCGAGCCGGCCGAAGGCCTGCCCGGCCTGCGCGAACAGGTCGCCGACCTGGTCGGGTTTGCCGACATCGGTGGTTACGCACAGGCTGCGCGCCGGGTCCGCGGCGGCGAGCGCCACCGTTTCCCGCAGTGGTTGCAGCCGCCGGCCCGCGAGCACGACCGAGTAGCCATCATGCAACAGGGCGACACAAACCGCCCGGCCGATCCCGCTGCCGGCGCCGGTGACCAGCGCAACCTTAAGAGATTCACTCATGTTTTTGCCTCAGTATTCGATTGCGACGCTGTAATCGGGGTCCTCGTGCAGGGCCCAGTAGCCGTTGTTCAGTTTGTAAACCAGCGCTCCCGGTTTGCCGTCCCCTACCGGCTTGCCATCGATGCGCGTCACCGGCATCACGCCCCCGGCGGTACTGGTGATGAATAATTCGTCCGCCGCCCTGGCCGCGTCTGCCGGCAAACGACCCCGGTTTATCTGCAGGTTCTCCCGCTCCATCATTTCCAGCAGGGTCATCCGGGTTACCCCGTGCAGCACGCCGTGCTCGGGAGACGTCACGGTATCGCCATGGCGGGCGAAGATGTTGAATCCCGGTCCCTCGGTCAGGTCGCCCCTGGCATCGACCAGGATCGCGGTGTCGGCGCCATGATCGTAGGCCTCGAACAGCGCCATCACCATGTCGAGCCAGTGATAATTCTTGATCGTCGGATCGACGGATTCCGGCGGGATGCGTTGCTGCTTGCTGATCAGCAGGTTCAGACCGGTCGCTCTCTCTTCGTCGTTGGCAATCCACACGAACGGGACCACGAAGGCAAGGAAACGGTTGCTGCAGTCGCGCGGATCGCGCGAACCCGGCGCCGGTATGCCGCGCGTGCATACGATTTCGACGTAGGTATCGCGCAGCCCACTCATCCGCACCAGCTCGAACATGATGCTTCGTATCTGCTCGCGGTCGTACGGTATCGACATGCGCAGTTTCGCCATGCTGGCCTGGAAACGTTCGATGTATTCGTCGACGCGAAAGAATCGACCCTTCCAGGTATGCGCTACGTCGTAGGTCGCGTCCGAATGCAAAAAGCCCCAGTCCATCAGCGGGATCTTCGCGTCGGCGATCGCGACATATTCCCCCTCGATGTACGCGGCGCCTCTGGAAAAGTCGGTCATGGCCGTATTCCCTCAGTTAAATTCCGGTTTGCGCTTATCGACGAAAGCCTGGATGCCCTCGCGGCCGTCCGGCGACGCGGCGCACTGTGATAGCAGCTGGGCTTCGAGATCCATCTGGGTTTCGAGATCGTTGCCGGCGCTGGCCAGCAGCAGCTTCCTGACGTAGGTGGTCGACAACCGCGCGCTGGCAGCGAGCTCGCTGGCGACCTGCTGCGCCTGCGCGCGCAATTCGTCATCCGCCACGACGCGCGTCACCAGTCCGATATCGCGGGCTTCGGCGGCGCCGAGGCTGCGGTTGGTCAGCATCAGTTCCTGGGCCTTGCGCAATCCCACGAGGCGCGGCAGAAAGTAGCTCGAGCTACCATCGGGGCACAAGCCGGCACGGGTATAGGCCATCGTGAAGCTTGAAGATTCCGCGGCCAGCACGATGTCGCCGATCAGCGCGAGGCTAAACCCGGCGCCCGCGGCGACACCGTTAACCGCGACGATCAGCGCGGCCTGCATGCGGCACAGAGTCGAAATCGCGCCGTGCAGATCGTCCGCCAGGGATTTGATCGCATCGCCGATCGCGTCGCCGTGCGAAATCATTTCCTTGATATCGCCGCCGGCGCAAAAGAAGCGCCCATTGGCGGTCAGCACCACCACCTTGAGTTGTGGATCGCGATCGCATAGCAGCGCCGCCTGCTTCAACTCGGCAGCCATTTGCCGGTCGAGACCGTTGGCGTCATCGGGACGGTTCAATTCGATCCAGGCGATCGCGCCCTGTTTTTCGTAGCGTAGGTGTTCGAAGTGATTCATCGTGGGGCTCGACTGGATTCGTTGCGAGGAAGTATAACGATTCGCGACGGGATTGAGAAAAACATTCCGGCAAGATCTCTCGATGATCGCTACCCGGGGAAAAGTCGGCGAGTTCAGTTTAGCTCGCGAGCCACAGTTTCAAAAATTCGCCGCCCACCCGAAGTATCCGGCACGCCGCCCGTGGTGAATCTGTATTCGACCCGTGCTGCCGACACCTGTTGGAGAACCCCGGCGCTCACTGCCGCCGACGATTGCGCTGCGCCTGTCCGGTATTATGGCGCGTGTCCGTCGGCAACCACTTGCAGCAGCTGTTCACCGAGCCCGTCGATACCAAGCCGCATCTGGTCGCCGATATTCAGAAACACCGGTTCCGGCCTGACTCCGAGCCCCACGCCAGGCGGCGTGCCGGTGGTGACGATGTCACCGGGCAGCAGCGTCATGAATCGCGACAAATAGGCAACGAGGTAGCCGACGTCGAAGATCATTGTCGCGGTGTTGCCGTCCTGAAAGCGCCTGCCGTTAACCTCGAGCCAGATCGGCAGGTCGTTCGGGCTCGAAATTTCGTCCGGCGTCACCAGCCACGGGCCGATCGGGCAAAAGCTGTCGTAGGACTTGCCCTTGGTCCACTGCCCGCCGCGGTCGAGCTGGTAACCGCGTTCGGAAACATCGTTCAGCACCATGTAGCCGGCAATATGCCCCATGGCATCTTCCGCGGCGACATGCCGGGCGGTTTTCCCGATCGCAAAAGCCAGTTCGACTTCCCAGTCGAGCTTGCTCGCATCGGGCGGATATAGAACCGGATCTCGCGGCCCGGAGATCGCGGTCGGTGCTTTCATGAAGACCACCGGCTCGGACGGAATTGGCATGCCGGCCTCCTCCGCATGGTCCGAGTAATTCAGCCCGATACAGACGACCTTGCCGACCCCGACCAGCGGCGGCCCGAGGCGGGTTTCCGGATCGATCTCGGGCAGTTTGTCCGAGTCGAGGACCGCAATCCGATCGATGACGCCGTCACCGAGGCTGCGCGCGTCAATATCGTCGATCGATTGTGACAAATCCCGCAACCTGCCATCCCGGTCTACCAGACCGGGCAGTTCCCGCCCTTTCTTTCCATGACGTATCAGTTTCATAGTCGCGCAATTCAGATTCCGTATTAAGGGGACAGTTTACTTAATTCCGCAGAACCAGGTAAACAGCTTCGGAAGTTAATCCGCGGAATTAAGTAAACTGTCCCCGGATTTACGGAACCAGGTAAACAGCCTCGTGGCTTCATCCGCCGAATCAGGTAGACTTTCACCGCAAATCCCGACCCCCCGGAATTTACACAGGAGATCCCCATGAGCGCATACCTGGTCGTCGACACGATGATCGAAAATCCCGAAGAATACGAAAAATACAAGCAACTGGCGAAACCGATCGCCGAAAAGTATGGTGGCGTCTACCGCGTGCGCGGCGGCGACATGGACGTGCGCGAGACGGATTTGTGGACACCCACGCGCCTCGTGATCATCGAGTTTCCCAACATGGAATCGGCACGCGCGTTTGTCGACTCCGCGGAGTATGCCCCGGTCAAGCCACTGCGCCGCAACAATGCCAAATGTACGCTCGCGATCCTCGATGGCTTATAAATCGACCAATACCTGACCAGTTCCGCAGTTCCGGAATTAAGTAAACTGTCCCCGGATTCAGGCGCGCCTGGCGTGCAGATTGGCGATCGCGAGATCGAAGGCGTCGACTGCTTCCGACTCGCGGTTGCTGAGGCCCGAATCGGTGCCCCTGGTGTCGTTGTTCTCGGACTTGTTCCACAGGATTTCCGCGGCGGAATTGAAAGCGTCGACAATCTCGACAAAGGTATTGGTCGGCGACAGCAGCGTATTCATGAAACTCATGATAATCGACAGCACGATGCCGAGTATCGACGTCGACAGCGCGAACGAAATCTTGATCAGGAAGTTGTCGATGACGATCTTGCTGGCCTCGGCGTTGGTAATATCCATCGCGGTCAATTCGGGCAGCGCCTTCATGATTCCGAGGAAGGTGCCGAATATGCCGCCGACGATAAAAATACTTGGCAGGATATTGAGCACGTCGTTGGTGCGGCTCAACGAGAAAATGCCGAGCACACGGTTGAAAATCGGGTTCGAGCCGAACACGCTGTTCGAAATCTCCTGGAAATCGGGCTGCTGCCCGTGTTCCTTGCGCAGGTAGCGGATATGCTGCAGGAAATCGTCGATCAACCGGATGATTCCGTCCTGGATCAGGAACACGCGGTCGCCGACGGTCATTATATGATCCTCGTTGCGGCGCTTGTAGCGCGCGCGCAGTTCGAAAGTTTCGAAGTAGGTCCGCGTCAGGGCTTTCTTGACATGGTTGTAGAACGAACCATGCGGTTCCGGGTTGGCCATGATGTCCTGGTGCACGCGCTTGCAGAATTCCTTGACGAAACGCTTTTGGCGATGGATGGTGACGGTTATCAGCAGGCGCGCGATTATCGCGAGGACAAACCCGAACAGCAATACTGGCATAAGGTAATCGGTGGCGTATAACACCACCAGGTTGATCATGTCGACGATGGTTGCATTCATTAGCTGTTCTCTTTGGGTTTCAGGCCAAACTTGATGATTACCCGCTGCGAGCCGTAGCAATCGTAGAGTGCGCAAAATTCCTCGCGCGACAGGTTGCCGGTATCCTCCAGATTGACCCGCTCGGTGAAGAAGCTGCGCCCGGTAACCTTGATCAGCGGCAGCATGGTTTCCTGGTGCTTGAACTTGATATTCTTGGGGTCAAACGCGTAATCGAATATCGATCTTGCGCGCTCGTAGCTGAGATCGAGGTTGTAGTTCACCGCCCTGCGATTCTGCGCCGACAGCGACGTCGGGTTGACCGGCTTGCCGCCAAAAGTGGGCGACGCGAAACCGATGATTTCGACCGCGGAAATTTCAGCGGTCGTTGATTCGCTGCTGAACAGGCTGTCGGCGTAGACCGGCATCGCATCGCGTATCGTTTTCTTCATCCCCGGCTTGAGCTGGTGGCTGTCGGTATCGAAATACTCCTTGCCGAAATCCAGGATCACGTCCCCGGTGCCGCTGTCAACGTCGGCCTTGATCCCCGCCTGCTCGAAGCCTTCCTTGATTCGTTGCGCGACATCCTGTCGTCTCTGCGCCAGTTCCAGGGCTTTTTGCAGTTCCGCCGAGGTTGCCGCCAGGTCCGACTCGGCCTTGCTCAGGTTCTGGGCGGCATCCGTCAGGTTTGCCTTGGCGCCGACCAGGTCTCCCTGCAGCTTTGCGATCTTATCGCGATTACTGTCGTAGTCGTCCTGCAGTCCCTTGTACTTGTCCTCGAGCTCCTTGAGCTTGCCCTCGTATTCCTGTTCAAGTCCCGCCATTTGCTCGCGGCCCGCCTCGATGTTGTCTTGCAGCGACGCGAGTTCGCCGAGCTTGTTCTCGTAGTTTCCTTTCAGATCGCGATATTTCTCCTCTAGACCCGCGAGCTGTTCGGCGCTCGCGTTTTTAAGCGCGGCCTTCTCGGCGGCCTGCTGGCCCAGTTGCTGCTCCAGCGCCGCGAGCTCCGCCTGGCTCTCGCCCTCGAGCGACTCGAGTTCGGCCAGTTTTTTCTCGTATTCGCCCTGCAGGCTCTGGTACTTGTCCTCGAGACTGCCCATCTGCGCCCTGCTGGCTTTTTGCAGCGCCGCCTTCTCGGCCGCTTCCTGGCTTAATTGCTGCTCGAGCTCGGCCAGCTCCGCCTGGCTCTGGCCCTGCTTCTGCGCCATTTCCTGGATTCTGCCCTCCAGGTTACGAGTCTGTGCCGCTAGCGAAGTCGCAAGCGCGGTCTTCTCGGCGGCCTCTTTGGCGAGGGTCTGCTCGAGCGCGGCCAACATCACCTGGCTCTGGTTATGTTTCGCCGTCAGTTCGGATATCTTCCCCTCGAGATACTCGGTCTGCGTGATCAGCGTCGCTTCGAGCGCCTGTTTTTCGGCGGCGCGCTGCTCGAGCTCCTGCTGCAACGACGCCAGCTTGCTCTGGTTCTTGCCGTATTCTTTGGCCAGCTCCTGCAGCTGGCTCTGCAGGTTCTGCGTCTGTTGCGAGTGCGCCTCTTCCAGCGCCGCTTTTTCCGCGGTTTCTTTTTCTATCTGCCCTTCCAGCGACGCGAGATTGCTCAGGCTCTGGTCGTGTTCCGCCTTGAGCGCCTCGAACTTTTGTGCCAGGCGACGCGCCTGTTCGCCATGTAATCTTTCCAGCTTTGCCTTCTCCTCCGCTTCCTTCTGCAGCGTTTCAGCCAGCGTCGCCACCTGGCTCTGGCCTTGCTCCTGCTTCGCCTTCAATTCCTTGAACTTGTCCTCGAGCTGCTTCGCCTCGGCCGCATGCGCCTTGCGCAGCGCCTCCTTCTCCTCGGCCTCGGTGCGGATGTACTGCTCCAGCGACGCGAGCCGGGACTGCTTGTCCTCGTAGCTCGCCTTCAACGATTCGAAGGTTTGCTCGTGTTGCTTCAATTCGGCCTGGAACTGTTTCTGCATCTCGGCCAGTTTTGCTTCTTCCTGCTGCAGCTGCTGCGTTATCGCGTCGAGAGCGGCGCTGCGCTCGGCGATGGTTTGCTGCAGCTCCTGGTTTTCCTGCTTCTGCGACGACATCGCCTCGATCGCCTCGGCCTTGGCGACCGTGTTGGCATTCATTATCGCGACGATCATTTGCTGGTACTGGTTCAGCGAGGATTCGCGTTCCGCCTCCTGCTGCGCCTGTTGCGTCAGTTTTTTCTTCTTCGCCGAGGCCTCGTCCTCGAGCAGCGCGATCTGCTCGATGATGTCCCGGTATATTTTTTTCTCGAGCGCGTTGGTCTGCTCGGTCAGGTACTGGTCCTTGATGGTTTCGTAGATTTCCAG
>JAOTUD010000505.1 GCA_029864065.1 Gammaproteobacteria bacterium
CAATGCCCTGTGCCCGGACGATCTGGACCGATGTCTTCCCGGGCTGGAAAATATTTTCGAGCGTTTACCCTGTCTGCGGCAAGTCGGCATCCAGTCGATCGTGAACGGTCCGATCACTTATACCGCCGATGCGGGACCGCTGGTTGGTAAGACTCCCGGCAAACGCAACACCTGGTCGATCAATGGCCTGCGCGTCGGTATCGGCGAGGGTGGCGGTTACGGCAAGATGCTGGCGCAGATGATGGTGCACGGTGAAACCGAGTGGGATTGCTGGCAACTGGATCCGCGCAGGATCAGTCGTTGTTCGACCCTGGAATACACGGCGATGAAGGCGATCGAGGACTACCAGCATGAGTTTCAATGGCACTTGCCGCATGAGCACCGACCCGCGGGAAGGCCTCTTAGAACCACGCCGCTGTACCCACTTTTGCAGGCGGAGGGAGCCCAGTTCGGAATCGTCAACGGCTGGGAGCGGGTGTCTTTTTTCAAGCCGACGCCTGATTACGTAGAGCAACATGGCTATGATTTCAACAACTGGCACGATGTCGTCAGGCAGGAAGTCGAATCCCTGTGCAAAGGCGTCGGCCTGATGGAGCTGTCCGGATTCAGTCGATACTCCATTTCTGGCCCGGGTGCACGCGAATGGCTCGATAGCCTGACCTGTTCGAGAGTGCCCGCAAGCATCGGCAAGGTCGGACTCGCTTATTTTCTGACCGCCAATGGCAACCTGTCCGGTGAAGCGACCTTAGCCCTGATCGACGAGGATCATTTCTGGTATGGATCGGCCGCTGCCGCCGAACGCCATGACTGGGACTGGCTGCACGAAAGATTGCCCGCGGATAGCCCGATTCGCATAGATAGCCTGTCCAGCGCATATACGAGCCTGGTCATTGCGGGGCCGAAGTCTCGCGAATTAATCGTTGCGGCAAGCCCCCGTCATGACTGGAGCCGCGACGTTTTTCCTTCGATGAGCCTGCGCCGTTGCCTGCTGGGTCATTTCGAGGTGATCGTCATGTCGGTTAGCTTTTGCGGTGAACCGGGTTACGAACTGCACGTTGCGAACGAACATCTGGTCGGCCTCTACCGGTTACTGCAGCAACACGGAGAACCGCTGGGCATGATCGGATTCGGCATGTACGCGCTGGATTCGATGCGGCTCGAGAAAGGGCACGGACACTGGAAGGCCGATTTTATCGATGAATACAATGCCATCGAGGCCGGGCTGGAACGATTCGTCGATCTCGAAAAATCCTTCCTTGGCAAAGCGGGATTGCTGTTGCAGATGAAAAGGGGCGCGAGGAGAACGCGTGTATTGCTCGAGGTCGATTGCGCAACCGCTCCCTGCCGGGCGGGCGAGTCGATTTACCACGATGTCGCGGTAGTCGGAACGGTCACGTCGGCGGCCTGGGGTTTCCGCGTACGGAAAAATCTGGCAATGGCCTACGTGCGCCCCGAATTTGCCACCCCTGGGAGCGCGCTCGAGGTTGCCTTGCTCGGTCGGCGTTATCGTGCCAGCGTTATTGAAATCCCCGGATCCCCCAGGCATTCGGGCTGACCATTAGCAGGCTTCGCTAATCGATTTCGAGCCCGTATACCGGCTGCGGCTCGGCGATGCCTTTCATCGCATAGTCGCCGAAAAAATGCACCGGCAGATCGATGAGTTCGGCAAATTCCCGCGAGAACAGTATGCTCCTTCCCAACTCCTTGGTTAGCGTCTCGAGACGCGCGGTGCGGTTGACGGCAGGGCCCATGACGGTGAAATCGAGCCGGTCCGGCGCGCCGACGTTGCCGTAAATCACTTCGCCGACATTGAGCCCCACGCCAAACTCGATTTCGGGCAGGCCATGGCGATGTCGCTGGTGATTCAGTACTTCGAGCGTGTTGCGTGCATCGATCGCGGCGTCGATGGCCGACCGGCAAGCGGTCTGCATACACATATCTCCCTCGATCGGAAACACGATCAGCATTGCATCCCCGATAAAGCGCAAAATCTCGCCGCCCTGCGCGGTCACCGCGGCGGCGACGAATTCGAAATACTCGTTGAGCATTTCCAGCACCTGTTTTGCCGGCAGGGTCTCGGTGATCTCGGTAAAATCCCGTAGATCGCTGAACCACAGCGCGGCGTTGATGGTATTTGCGTCACCGCGCTTGACCATTCCCGCCAGCACCCTTGCGGCGGTGCGCTGACCGACATAGGTATTCATCAACGAGCGCGACAGGTGCCGCAGCGCATGGACTTCCAGTACCGGCGCGACATAGTCGCGGACCTGGCGAAAGCTGTCGACATCCTGCACGGTGAAACCGCCCTGGCGCTTGGTGCAGATAATAATCGCGGCCCCGGGTTCGTCTGTTTCGTCGAACAGGACCGGTAGCGCGAGGTAATCGGTAAAGCCGTCCTCGGCCAGCTCGGTATAGGCGCGATGGGCGTCCTCGGGCAGGTTATCGAGCCGCTGGTGCACGCGTTTATGGGTTTTGTAGATTGCCTCCAGCGGGCTGCCGATATAGCGCTCCGTATTACGTATGTCGTGGGAAGCGTCGATGGTCTTGGTGGTGTCGGACGACTTGAGCCAGGTCTCCGAGGTCGCCACCAGTTGCGGGTTCAGCGTCAGCAACGACACCATCAGCCGATCGATCGAAGCGCCATGATCGTTCATCTGGTGGGCGAGCGCGTGCACGAATCGGTTGGTGCTCTCGATGCGGCGCCCCTCGGCGAAAAGCCATTCGATGATCGCCTTTGACGAGCAGCCGGTTGCTCTCTGTGATCTGTTCGTTGACATTATTCCTGTGGTGTTACGGTTGCCAGGTTTGCGCGCCGGTTGCGCCGCTTCTCGGTCGACAACAGTATGATACCCGAAACGACGATGACGATGGCCAACGCGAGCATGGTCAGGGTCGGCCGATCCCCCCAGATCACGTAGCCGTAGATCAGCGCGCCGCGCAGGAACATGATTTGTCCGACATTAAATACCTGGGCG
>JAOTUD010000506.1 GCA_029864065.1 Gammaproteobacteria bacterium
GTGGTCGCGAATTGATTTAGACTCGAATAGCTTCATTATAACTCCTCCAAAGGGGTAATTTTCGTTTGTAAAATGGAACCTGTATTCTTATTTTGGATGTAACAGTCGCTCAATACTACAGAAATTTATAAGTTTGTAAAGTACCGATAATATACCGATTAGAAAATCCTGTATACCATTTGATAATCGACCCTGGCTGGAAAAAGTAACTTATAATCAGCTATCTATCGGTCTACAGGCTTTCAGCGATCAACACAAGGGTGAAGATTTATTTAAAACCGAGTACGCGCTGCTCCCTGCGTTAGACCAATTTTATACCAATTTAATCATTAGCTCGCTCTGGTATATCAACCCGTTTACCGCGAGGAATTTCGGCCTCCTTGTCGTAAAGCGGCAAGGTTGCCAGCTCACCTTCGTGCAATTCACCGTCAATACAGCGAATACGAACCTGATCGCCTTCGCTGAAACCGGACCTGTCCATGCGCCCGATCCCGATACCACGCCGTAGATAAGGGGATATGGCCCCGGCCGTGACCCGTCCCGCAATACCTTCCGCGACCATGATTTCACCACCGATATGGGGTTCGGCATCACAATACAACCCGGTCAGGCGGTTGGCGCGCGGCGCGTCCTGCAACGCCGCCTTGCCGATGAAGTCACCCTTGTCCTCGTCGACGAAGCGGTCGAGCCCGACCTCGTAGGGTGTCGTGGTACGATCGAAATCGGAGCCCGCATTCAGGATGCCGGCTTCGATGCGTCGAATGTGCATCGCATCGAGCCCGAAAATTTCCATGCCATGGGACTCGCCGGCAGCGGCCAGGTGTTGCCACAATGCGTCGGCATCATGCCGCGGTTCGGTATAGAATTCCCACCCCAGTTCGTTGGTATAGCCGGTTCGACTGATGACGATCTCCTGCCCGTCGAAACTGACGCGGGCAACGCCGAAATAACCGAAGGGTTCCGGCATGCCATTGTCGGAGGCCGCTTCCAGGATGGCCAAAGCGTTCGGACCCTGTACCTGTGAAACGAACACTTCGGGGTCGCTGATCTCGACCTCCATTCCGATCGCATGCGCGCGCGCCCAGCTGTAGAAATCGCCGTCGGCCTGCGCATACCAGAAACAGTCGTCTTCGAGGCGCAGCAGTATACCATCGACCAGCAGTCCTCCGTCTTCGTAGCAGGCGAGTCCGTAGGCGCAACGACCGACGCGAACCCGGGTCATGTCCTTGGTGAACAGCTTGTCGAGCAGGCGCTCCGCGTCCGGCCCCCTGAACTGGAGCACATACTCTCCCGTATGCAGTACCGCTGCCTTCCGGCGCAGCAACCAGTACCCCTCCTCGGTCGAACGCTGGTCGAAGCAGCAGGCCATCAGTCGCCGATTGTAGACACAGTAATGCGGGCCGAGCGGTCGCTCGACCTCGTGGTAGGGATGACGATGCAGCGAGAAATCCCATCCCGCGCCGGGAAGGGTTGAAACCAGATCGCGCGTCTTGCCGTCACTCGATGCCATAACATGCTCTTCAGCGGGGAAATTTTCCAGCACGGTAACACCCCGGCAGCTGTCAGACAAATGACAAAATATTTGATAAAAATAAATTTTTGCCAACCGCGCGAAATGCGATTCGACACCGAATCCTTGCGAACGCTGTAAACCGCGGTCGACCTGACCACGGCAACCAGACACCTGCCAATAACGACCTCGGCAGTCAGCCGGAAGCCGGAAGCCGGAAGCCGGAAGCTGAAGCGACTGGAGGAACGCGTTGGCCGCAAGCTTATTCAGCGCAACGGCCACCAGATCGAACCGACCAGCGATGCCCGCCACCTGTTGCAGTATACCGACATCATTCTTGACGCTCACGACCAGGCCGTGCGCCGGTTTCACCAGTCACCCACCGAGGACAGGATCGTCGTCGGCATTACCGATGACCTTGCGTCGGCGCAACTCCCGGCTTTCGTCTGCGATTTTCATCGCAACTACCCGGCAGTCTCCCTGGACGGATCCTGACCGGGCAAACACTAATCGCACGGATGCGGCGCCTTCAGGCGCTTCGCGACGGTCCCGTTCGGCCCGCTTCATTGGACATCCGGAAAATTCGACTTTTATACCCTGCCGAGGGGCCTTTGCTGACAGGCCCTTCAACAATTGATCCCGATATCCCGTCATTTCTTCAATAACAAGCGCGCCCTGCTCTTCTAAGCCATCCAGGCTCCGGCTACTCCGTGCCTGGCATGGCGTTTATGCTTCACTCTCCACTGTAATCGTTTTGTAGAAAGGGTGTATAATTGATCGGCTGAGACAGGAGGTGGCTATGTGTAGCGTTAATCGAGTACTTTGTGTCTTTTTCCTGTTTTTTGTCGTATCGATACCGGCTTCTGCCGACGCAGCTGTACTCCATCAACAAATACACGACACGCCCAATTGCGCCGCCAGTCACCAGGCGGCGGTTGGTAAAAATCGAAACGACAATCTACACGCCAGGAAAGCCTGTAAGGATAAGAAAGCATTTAAGCTGACGGTTACGCTAGAGGGTGCCGGCAGCGGCCGGGTGAGTTCAGACCCGGTGGGTATATATTGTCAAACCGACTGCAGTGCAGACTATGCCAAGAACACACGGCTCGAGCTCAGCGCGCAGCCGTATACCGGTAGCGTGTTTACCGGCTGGAGCGGGGACTGCAGCGGTACTGTTCCATGCAGTATCAAGTTGAAAGCAGATACCACCGTTAGCGCTAACTTCATGCGCATCGAACCACCACCGCTCAGTCTGGTAACGCCCTACGTCAATGAATCCGAGATGCGTGAGATTAACGATTATTTCAATGCACATTACGACAGCCTGCCCTGGGGCCGAATTCATGACGGCCTGGATATAGATCCCAATGGCAACCTCAGGCCATACCAGTCCGCCTGTTCGGGACGAATCAGGAAAATCTACGTATTCGATAATCAGGTGACGCTGATTATTGACTGTGACG
>JAOTUD010000033.1 GCA_029864065.1 Gammaproteobacteria bacterium
GATAATCAGCGCATAGTCGACCACGCGCCCGATCGGACTCCTGAGTCGATAGACCAGGAATACCAGCATATAGGTTACGATCACGTAGATGCCGCGATGGTACTGGGTGGCGGCCGGGGCGATTACGGCCGAATAGGAATAAAACAGCACCAGGCCCAGGGCCATGACGTCGAACATTACCTGTTCGACCTTGTTCATTTCATCAACCCGCACGACAACCCCCTCCGCTTCAGTTTTTTTATTATCGACCCCGCTCGCTGGCAACGTTCGATCGAGCCATCCCGGGCGCGAGGGCAGGGAAAACCTGCCCTCGCGCTTTAGGTATTACATCATGCCCTTTTCTTTCCAGAACTTGACCGCGCCCGGATGCCAGGGCGTGACCACGCCCTGCGTTCCGGTGTCCATGCTCATGAGATTGAAGGTTTTCTTCTGTTCCTTCATGTGCGCCAGGCCTTCGTCGCTGTAAATCAGAGACAGCATCTGGTAGACGGTGTTTTCGCTGACTTTCGAGTTGGCCACCCACAGCGCGGAATCCTGGAACGACGCGCTATCGTAGTCGACGCCGCGGTAGGTGCCGGCCGGAACCTTGATCTTGGAAAAGTAGGGGTACTGGTCGAAGAAACCGCTGCTTTCCGCGTCCTGCCCGAGGTCGACCATTTCGATGTCGTTGGTCTGCGCCGCCATAATGACCGCGCCGCTCGGAAAAGCGGTAAACAGCCAGAAGGCGTCGAGCTGGTTGTTGCCGAAGGCCTGCGCCGCATCGTTGTAACCCATGGCATTACGCTCGATCTTGTCCCACACGCCCATGTGGGTGAAGAACAGCTCGCAGTTCGCGAATGCGCCGGAGCCGGCGTTGCCCACGCCGACCTTCTTGCCGACCAGGTCCCGCGTGCTCTTGATGCCCGAATCCTTGCGCACGATCAGCTGTGCCGGCGCGCCGTACAGCCAGGCCACCGCCATGACGTCTTCGTACTTGTTGGGATCGTTCTTCATCCTGCCGTTTCTGCCGAGGTAGACGTGGCCGGAATAAACCACGCCCATCTGCGCCTTGCCCGAGTTTACCTTGCGCAGGTTTTCGACCGACCCGGCCGAGGACTGGGCCCTGACCCTGAAATCTTTGGAGGCCTTCATCGGTTTGAATACCTGCATCGCGTTGGCGACCACCTGGAAAGTGCCACCTGCGGGACCCCCGCTGAATACGACCTTTTCCTTCGCTAAAGAAGTCACCGGGAATGCAATCGTCGATGCGAGCAGAATCAATGCGCTCGTGATTATGATTTGCTTTCTCATTATTACCGCCTCTGGTTGTTATGTTTGCCGGCCAGTTTAGGGCGAAAAAAAATGCCTTCACATGACCTGAATCAATCATAGCCGTACAATAATCCGCAGGTGATTGTCGGGTTTCACCTGCGCAGAATGATGCGAGCCTGCCTTTTCCGGGAGAGGGTTTGGGGGAAAAGCCCGTTTCAGTGCACTTAATTACCGGCCGGGTGCCGTTGCAGGAGGCGTAGCCTCGCAAACAGGCGCAGCATAGCGGGGTTGTCGATGAACGAAACGTTATAGGGATGTTCGCAAACCAGACGGGTATAGACCTTGCCGGCCGGCATCGCTTCGACCAGGTTCGCGATCCTGCCCCACAGCAGCAGCGTAACCGGATGCGTCGCCTGATGCGCGATCGATTGCAGCAAGCTTGAAAGGAAATCCTGCCAGTAACGCGCTTCGACGGCCGGCTTGCGCGCGGGGTGCAGCACCGGAGTCGCGTTCAGCATCAGGAATCCGGCACGCTCCAGGCTGGCGAATAGCCCCGGCAGGGACTGTACCATCTCGCGCTTGTCGAGCGCGGCAATCGCATGCTGCGTGATTTTACCGGTCGCGTCCCGGCGTAAACGGCCCTCGGCCAGCAGCGCCGTCTTGACGATGTTGCGCAGCGACGTGGCGCGGTTGACCGCCTTGCTCAAGCCCGTTTCGCTCCACAGCTGGTCGACCGCGGCGTCGAAGAACGCGATGCCGTTTGCCGACTCCTGGCGCGGGTAGGGCGATTCGCCGATCAGCAGGTAGCGCAGGCCCGCGCGGTCCCGCCGGAAAGCGGCGAGCAAGCGATCGGGGCCCGGCAGCCAGCCGTCGTCCTGCAGCAGCGATTCGATGTAAGCGGGATCCAGCCTGGCCAGCGACGCCTCGAGAATGCTTCTCCAATCGTCGTGCGCGCCGGACCGATCGATCAGCGTATCGATACTACCCATCGATCAGCTTGTCGATACGAATGCGCGCAATCTTGTCGACTTCGTCGAGCGCGGTATCGAATTCCTGCGCGGCTTCGTTGCCGAGCCGCCGCTCCAGCGCGGCTATGATCTGGTGCTTGTCGAGTCCGGTCACGGCGATGATGAACGGGAAGCCGAAGCGCTCGCGATAGGCCTGGTTCAGCGTTTGCAGGCGGCGCAGTTCGTCGGCGCTGCACTGGTTGAGCCCGGCGCCGGCCTGCTCGCGCCGCGACGCATCGGTCAGCGTGCCGGTCGCGGCTTCCCTGCCGGCCAGCTCGGGGTGACTGCACAGCAATGCCCTGCGCTTGTCGTCGGGCGCGCGCCCGACCGCGTCGACCATCGCCTGGTATAATTCGTCGCGCGACCCGAATGGACGCTGTGGATAAACCTGCTCGGGGACCCACGGTGAATGCTCGTAAACCGCGCCGAGCAGCTCGATGAAGCGGGCCTGGCCGCAGTTATTGATATCGTCGATGCCGGTACCCATGACCGGCTCACGCGGTACGCGGCGGATGCCGGTCCATCCAGTGGCGCGCAATGTCGATACGCCGGCAGATCCAGACCCGGTCGTGCGACTGCACGTGGTCGAGAAAGCGCTGCAGCGCGCGGAAACGCCCCGGCCTGCCAACCAGGCGGCAATGCAGGCCGACCGACATCATTTTCGGCGCGTCGGCGCCTTCCGTGTAAAGCACGTCGAAGCTGTCGCAGAGGTATTGATAAAACTGCTCGCCGCTGTTGAAACCCTGCGCAGTGGCGAAGCGCATGTCGTTCGCGTCGAGCGTGTAGGGAATCACCAGGTGCATCCTGCGGCTGCCGCTTTCGGTCATAACTGGGGTCCACAGCGGCAGATCGTCGCCGTAGTAGTCGGAGTCGTACAGCAGCGAACCCTGTTCTACCACCAGCCGGCGCGTATTGGGGGAATCGCGCCCGGTGTACCAGCCCTGTGGCGCGCTGCCGGTCAGGTCCCCGATGATTTCGAGCGCCTGCTCCATGTGCTCGCGTTCGATCGCTTCGTCCACGTCCTGGTAGTGGATCCAGCGCAATCCATGGCAGGCGATTTCGTGGCCCAGCCCGACCAGCTCGGTGGCGAGCTCGGGGTGGCGCTGCAACGCCATCGCTACCGCGAACACGGTGAGCGGCAGGCCGCGCGCGTCGAATTCGCGCAGCAGCCGCCATACGCCCGCGCGCGAACCGTATTCGTAAACCGATTCCATGCTCATGTGGCGCGCCGCGTAACTCTCCGCGCCGATAATTTCTGACAGGAAGCGTTCCGATCCCGGATCGCCGTGCAACACGTTGCTTTCGCCGCCTTCCTCGTAGTTGAGCACGAACTGCAGCGCGATGCGGGCATGGCCGGGCCATTGCGCGTGCGGCGGGGTGCCGCCGTAACCGACCATGTCGCGCGGATAATCGTTCACGTCGTCGCCTCGGGTAGCGGGCGCAGCAGCGTCGCCAGGTCGGCCTTTTGTGCCTCGGGCTTGTGCCTTATCTTGCTCTCGATATGCAGCAGGTGCTGGTGCATGACCTTGACCGCCCGGCGGGTATCGCGTTCTTCGATCGCAGCGACGATCTCGGCATGCTCGCGGTTGCGGCAGCGATTCTGCTCTTCGTCGCCGAGATGGGCCAGGATAACCAGCGGCGTGCGGCGAATGATATCGTTGAGGAAAGCCTCCAGCACGCCGTTTCCGGCGAGCGCGGCCAGCTGCCGATGAAAATCGACCGATTGCGCCAGCGCCTTTTCCGAATCGCCGCGCCGGTAGGCTTTTTGTTCGCGTTCCAGCATCTTGCGTAAGCGCGAAACCATCTGCTCGTCGCTGCGCGCGATCAGGGTTTCGAGGATAGCCGATTCGATTGCCCGGCGTGCCGCGAACAGGTCGCGGCCCTCCTTGACCGAGGGCCTGGCGACGGTCGCCCCGCGATTGGGAGTCTGGTCGACGAGCCTCGAGTGAGCGAGGCGGGTCAGGACCTTGCGGATCAGGCCGCGTTTTACGCCGAACAGGTTGGCCAGCTGGACTTCCTTCAACTTGGTCCCCGGCGGCAACCGGTGATCGAGCACCGCCTGCTCGATCTGGCGCAGCACTTCGTCTTCGCTGAATCTCTCGCCGGTGGATTTTTCGATTTGCGCGGACATGTCTGGCGTTGCTCGATCTGAAGTGTTGCGCAGTGTAGCACGATAATAAAATTGTTAACAATATATTAGTAAAGTGTTGACAATTTTTGCTTTTAATGCGATTTTAGCGCATCGACGAAACGGGGTGTTGCAGATGGGGAGGCTAACTACACACGTACTCGACACCGCGGCAGGCTGTCCCGCCAGCGGCGTTGGCGTGGCGCTGTTTCGCATGCGCCCCGAACGCAAGCTCATCGCCGAGGCCAGTACCAACGCCGACGGCCGTCTCGACACACCGCTGCTCGACGCCGCCGCCTTCGCCAGCGGCGTTTACGAACTCGTATTCCAGGCCGGCGACTATTTCCGCGCCCGCCATGACGATTTGCCCAATCCCGCGTTCGTCGACGAAGTCGTCATCCGCTTCGGCATCGCCGACGCGAACCAGCACTATCACGTGCCGCTGCTGGTTTCGCCGTGGAGCTACTCGACCTACCGGGGCAGTTGATATGAACACCTCGAATGTGGATAGGTGACTCGTGAGTTTGGTAAGGTTCCTGCTCGACGGTAAACTGATCGAAATCGATGATTTCGATCCGACCCGCAGCGTGCTGCAGTACCTGCGCGAGGACCTGCGCCGCGTCGGCAGCAAGGAAGGTTGCGCCGAGGGGGATTGCGGCGCCTGCACCGTGGTCGTCGCGGAACTCGAGGGCGAAGGGCTGCGCTACCGCGCGGTCAACGCCTGCATCCAGTTTCTACCGACGCTCGACGGCAAGGCGCTGTTCACGGTCGAGTCGCTGAAGGCGGCCGATGGCGGCCTGCACCCGGTACAGCAAAGCATGGTCGACCATCACGGCTCGCAGTGCGGATTCTGTACCCCTGGATTCATCATGTCGATGTTCGCCCTTTACCAGCATAGCAAGACGCCGTCGCGCGCCGAAATCGACGACGCGCTATCCGGCAACCTGTGCCGCTGCACCGGTTACCGGCCGATCGTCGATGCCTGCGTACACATGCATGAGTATCCCGAGGTCAAGCCGGACGCGCAGAAGTTGATCGCGCAGTTGCGCAAGCTGCGGCGCGAGCGGGCCCTGTCGCTAAAGCATCGGCAGGCGAGCTACTTCGCACCGGTAACGATCGATGAACTTGCGGCGCGCTACCACGATAATCCGGATGCGCAGTTACTGGCGGGCGGCACCGATGTGGGCCTGTGGGTCACCAAGCAATTGCGCGAACTGCCGGCGATCATTTACCTTGGCAATGTCGACGCCTTAAGACAGGTCAAAATCGGCGCCGATGGCATCGAGATCGGCGCCGCGGTGACGCTCGCCGACGCGTTCGACACGCTCGAGCAACATTACCCCAAGTTTGGCGAAATGTTTCGTCGCTTCGCGTCGATCCCGGTGCGTAACGCCGGCACCCTGGTCGGCAACGTCGCCAACGGCTCGCCGATCGGCGACTCGATGCCGGCGTTGATCGCGGTCAAGGCCCGGGTGCGCCTGCGCCGCGGCGACGACAGCCGCGAACTGGCGCTCGAGGAGCTGTACCTGGACTACATGAAAAACGCGCTGCAGCCGGGCGAGTTTATCGAGGCGCTGCTGGTGCCGCTGCCGCAACGTGACACCCAGGTGCGCTGTTACAAGCTCAGCAAGCGTTACGACCAGGATATTTCGGCGGTGTGCGCGGCCTTTGCGATGCGCCTCGATGGCGACGCGGTGGCGGAGATCCGTATCGCGCTGGGCGGCATGGCGGCGATTCCGAAACGCGCCAGCCTGACCGAGGCCTACCTGCTTGGCGAACGCTGGGACGAGCCCACGCTGGTCACCGCGATGCAAAAACTGGGCGAGGATTTCGCGCCGCTGTCGGATATGCGCGCCAGCGCCGCTTATCGCGCGCGCACCACGGCCAACCTGCTGCATCGTTTTTACCTCGAAACCCGCCCCGAGCACGCGCTCGACGCGAACGCGGTCAGCGTGTTTGCGGTGACCGCCTGATGGCAGACCGGGCCGGGCAGCAGGCGCGCGAGACGGCACCCGGTATATCGGTGCCGCACGAATCGGCGGCGCTGCATGTCGCCGGTGAGGCAACCTACGTCGACGATATCCCCGAGCTTGCCGGCACCCGCTTCGTCGCGCTGGGCCTGAGCGAACAGGCGCATGCGAATATCCGCTCCATCGATCTCGAAGCCGTCAGGTCGGCCCCGGGCGTGGTCGCGGTGATCACCGCCACCGATATCCCGGGCCGCAACAATTGCGGGCCGATTATCGCCGACGACCCGATCCTCGTCGACGGGCTGGTGCAATATGTCGGGCAACCGATATTTGCCGTGGTCGCGGACACGCAAACGGCGGCGCGCAAGGCCGCGCGCCTGGCGCAGGTCGACTACGAAGCGCTGCCCGCGATCCTCGATATCGCCAGCGGCAAGCGCCAGCAGTCCTGGGTATTGCCGCCGATGCGGCTGCGCCGCGGTGACGCCGACAAGGCGCTGGCGCAGGCGCAGCGCAGCATGAAAGGCGAGATTTCGGTCGGCGGGCAGGAACAGTTTTATCTCGAGGGCCAGATTTCCTACGTCGCGCCGAAGGAAGACGGCTGTTTTCACCTGTGGTGCTCGACCCAGCATCCGACCGAAATGCAGCATGTGGTCGCGCATGCGCTGGGGCTCGATTTCAACCGGGTCGTGGTCGAAATGCGCCGCATGGGCGGCGGCTTCGGCGGCAAGGAATCGCAGTCGGCGATATTCGCCTGTATCGCGTCGGTCGCCGCCTTTCGGCTGAACTGCCCGGTCAAGCTGCGGCTCGACCGCGACGACGACATGATGATCACCGGCAAGCGCCACGGTTTCGACTTCGACTACGAGGTCGGTTACGACAACGAGGGCCTGATCCAGGCGGCAAAAATCGAGATGGCCGCGCAGGCGGGATTTTCGGCGGACCTGACCGGGCCGGTGGTAACGCGCGCAGTCTGCCATTTCGACAATGCCTATTACCTCGGCGACGTCGCGATCGACGCCTTCAGCGTGAAAACCAACACGCAGTCGAACACGGCCTTCCGCGGTTTCGGCGGCCCGCAGGGCGCGTTTGCGATCGAGTACATCATCGACAATATCGCGCGCGAGCTCGGCAAGGATCCGCAGCAAGTGCGCAAGCTCAATTTCTACGACAACGACTTCCGCAACACCACGCCTTACGGGCAGCTCGTCGAAGACAGCGTCATCCACGAACTGGTGGCCGAACTCGAACAGAGCAGCGACTATTACGCCCGGCGTGAAGCGGTGGCGGCGTACAACCGCGATAACCCGGTGCTGCGCAAGGGCCTCTCGCTGACCCCGCTCAAGTTCGGTATCTCGTTCAACGTCGTGCATTTCAACCAGGCAGGGGCGCTGGTGCACGTCTACACCGACGGCAGCGTGCTGGTTAACCACGGCGGCACCGAGATGGGGCAGGGCCTGCATACCAAGGTATCGCAGGTGGTCGCGCTCGAGCTCGGCATCGACCTCGCGCAGGTGCGCGCGACCGCAAACGATACCAGCAAGGTCGCCAATACCTCGGCGACCGCGGCGTCCACCGGCAGCGATCTGAACGGCAAGGCTGCGCAGGACGCCGCGCGCCAGATCCGCAACCGGCTGGCCGAGTTCGCCGCCGGCAGGTTCGGCGCTGCGCCGGACGAGGTCAGCTTCGAAGATGGCGTGGTCAGCTGCGCGGGCGGCGAAATGCCTTTCACGGAGCTGGTCGTCGAGGCCTACGAAAATCGCGTGCAGCTCTGGTCCGATGGCTTCTACAAGACCCCGGGGCTGAACTGGGACCGGGATAAAATGCAGGGCAGCCCGTTCTATTATTTCGCCTACGGCGCCGCGGTGTCCGAAGTCGTCGTCGATACGCTGACCGGTGAATTCAGGCTGCTGCGCGCCGACATCCTGCACGACGCCGGCAACTCGATCAATCCGGCAATCGATATCGGCCAGGTCGAGGGCGCCTATATCCAGGGCATGGGCTGGTTGACCAGCGAGGAACTGTGCTGGGACGAGCACGGCAGGCTGACCACGCACGCGCCGTCGACCTACAAGATTCCGACCATCGCCGATTGCCCGGCCAGCTTCAATACGCGGCTATATCAGAACCAGAACGTCAAGGATACGATCCTGCGCTCCAAGGCCGTCGGCGAGCCGCCCCTGTTGCTGCCTTTCTCGGTGTTTTTCGCGATTCGCGATGCGATCGCAAGCCTCGCCGGTAATCGCGTCAACCCGCCGCTGCGCGCGCCGGCGACCCCGGAAGCGATCCTCGACGCGATCGACGCGTTGCGCGCGGAGGTCGCATGAACGACTGGCAGCAAACGCTCGACTCGCTGCGCCGTGACAGGATTCCCGCGGTGCTGGTCAGCGTCGATTCAGTCGTCGGCTCGACCCCGCGCGAGGCCGGCGCGAAGATGATCGTGACCGCGGATCGGCGCTACGGCACGATCGGCGGCGGCAATCTCGAGTACCAGGCCTGCCGCATCGCGCGTAACCAGCTCGAGGCCGGTACCAGTGGCGGCCTGCGGCGGTTTCCGCTCGGCGCGGGCCTCGGCCAGTGCTGCGGGGGGCTGGTAAACCTGATGTTCGAGCGACTCGACGAGCACAGCGACTGGAGCCGGGCCGCGATCGACGAGGATGCGATCGATCTGTACCTGTTCGGCGCAGGTCACGTCGGCCGTGCGCTGGTAAGCGCGCTGCGCGACCTGCCGGTCGACATCCACTGGATCGATACACGCGACGACATGCTGCCGCAAAACCCTCCGCCCAGGGTAACGCCGGTTTGCACCGACACGCCCGAGGCCGAAATCGATGGCGCGCCGCCCGGTGCCTGGTTCCTCGTCATGAGCCACGATCACGGGCTCGATCAGCGCCTCTGCGAACAGATACTGCAGCGTGACGATTTTGCCTATTTCGGCCTGATCGGTTCGCGTTCCAAGCGCCGCAATTTCGAAATGCGCATGCGGCGGCGCGGCGTCGATCCGCAAAAGTTCGCGCGCATGACCTGTCCGATCGGAATCGGCGGCATCGACAGCAAGCGACCGGCACAGATCGCGATTTCGGTTGCCGCCGAAATCCTGCAGGTATACGATCGGGTGCATAACCAGAAGCAAGCCAACAATAAAATTACCGGTTCCATTGGGGGGAGAACATGACATCCGAGCAGGATGGCGCTAACGGGTTCCGGCTCGAACTCGAGGGTATCACCAAGATCTATCCGTCGGTCATCGCCAACGAGGACGTTTCTCTGGCAGTCAGGAAAGGCGAGATCCACGCCGTTTTGGGTGAAAACGGCGCCGGAAAATCGACCTTGATGAAAATGATCTACGGCGTCGCCAAACCCGACGCCGGGCAGATGAAGTGGGAAGGCGAGGTGGTTCATGTCGATAATCCCGCGCATGCGCGCAGTCTCGGCATCGGCATGGTATTTCAGCATTTCTCGTTGTTCGAAACGCTGAACGTGGTCGAGAATGTCGCGCTGGCACTACCCGGCAAGCCGGACCTGAAGCAGCTGGCAGGCGAGATTACCGAGGTGTCGAATCGCTACGGGCTGCCGGTCGACCCCCAGCGCCTGGTGCACGCGCTGTCGGTCGGCGAACGCCAGCGCGTCGAAATCATTCGCTGCCTGCTGCAAAATCCAAAATTGCTGATCATGGACGAGCCGACCTCGGTGCTGACACCGCAGGCGGTGCGCAAGCTGTTCGATACGCTGCGCCAGCTCGCCGCGGAAGGCTGCAGCATCCTCTACATCAGCCACAAGCTCGATGAAATCCAGGAGCTGTGCCACGTCGCCACGGTGCTGCGCGACGGCAAGGTAACCGGTCATTGCATACCGTCCGAGGAAACGCCGAAGTCGATGGCGAGCCTGATGATCGGCAAGGAATTACCGGTGCCGGATCACGACGCACCGGCCGAGCTGGGCGAGGTGCGCCTGCAGCTCAGGCGGCTATCGAAGCCGTCGGACGATCCTTTCGGCACCGATTTGCAGGAAATCGAGCTCGAGGTTCGCTCCGGCGAAATCGTCGGCATCGCCGGCGTGTCCGGCAACGGTCAGCAGGAACTCCTGTATGCGCTGTCGGGCGAGAAACCGATCGCGGACCCCGATGCGATCGTCGTTTGCGGCAAGCCCTCGGGGCGCGACCTGCCCGACCAGCGCCGCCGCAACGGCATGGGATTCGTGCCGGAGGAACGCCTCGGCCGCGGTGCAGTGCCACGCATGTCGCTGACCGAAAACGCGTTGCTGACCGCGCATCATGCCGGCATGCTCAGGCACGGCATGATCCAGTTCGACCGCATTGCGCAGTTCGCGCGCCAATGTATCGACGACTTCAACGTCAAGTGCGGCGGCGAAGAGCACGCCGCCAACTCGCTGTCGGGCGGCAACCTGCAGAAATTCATCATGGGGCGGGAGATTTCGCTGGCGCCGAAGATGCTGGTGGTCGCGCAACCGACCTGGGGCGTCGACGTCGGCGCCGCAGCGTTTATCCGCCAGCGCCTGATCGATCTGCGCAACGAGGGCACCGCGGTCCTGGTGATATCGGAAGAACTCGAGGAACTGTTCGAAATTTCGGACCGTATCGCGGTCATTGCCAACGGCCGGCTGTCGCCGGTGAAACAGCTGACCGATACCAATATCGATGAAATCGGGGTCTGGATGAGCGGCATGTGGGAGCAATCCCCTGCCGCAGAGGCGCAGGCACATGCTTAGGCTGGAGCGACGCCCCGAGGCTTCGCTGGTGATGTCCTACGCATCGCCGTTGATCGCGGTGCTGCTGATGCTGATCGGTGGCCTGCTGCTGTTCACCTTTCTCGGCAAGAACCCGATCGAGGGTTTCACGGTGTTTTTCATCAACCCGATCAGCGATCTTTATGGACTGTCCGAGCTGTTGCTGAAGGCGACGCCGCTGATGCTGGTCGCGATCGGGCTCGCCGTAGGATTTCGCGCCAACGTCTGGAATATCGGCGCCGAGGGGCAGCTGATCGTCGGCGCCGTCTGCGCCAGCGCGGTGGCGCTGTATTTTTACGGTTCGGAAGGCGGCGCTCACGTGCTGATCCTGATGGTGATCGCCGGCGCTATCGGCGGCATGCTGTGGGCGGCGATCCCGGCATTGCTGAAAACCGTTTTCAACACCAACGAAATCCTGGTGTCGCTGATGCTGGTCTACGTCGCGCAGCTGCTGGTGTCGTGGCTGGTACACGGGCCGATGATGGACCCGGACGGCTTCAACTTCCCGCAATCGCGGCTGTTCGAGGACTCGGCGCTGCTGCCTATACTGATGGAGGGCACGCGCCTCAATATCGCCTTCATGTTCGCGCTGGGCGCGTTGCTGGTCGGCTATATCTTCATGTTCCGCAGTTTTGCGGGCTTTCAGATGCAGGTCGCAGGCTATGCCAAGGACGCCGCACGCTATGCCGGCTTTTCCGCGAAGCGCATGATCTGGATCGGATTGATGAGCGGCGGCGCGATGGCGGGGATCGCCGGCATGTCCGAGGTCGCCGGGCCGATGGGCCAGATCACCGACCATGTCTCCAATCACTATGGCTTTGCCGCGATC